>DATBYI010000392.1:0-3740 GCA_036513815.1 Solirubrobacteraceae bacterium | reverse complement strand
GCGACGGTGAACCTTGGTGAGGTTGTGGGCCATCATCAGTAACCGGAACTCGGTGCGCACCTTGATCCTGCCTCTGCGGTGGAAGCGTATGAACCCCTTGTTGTGTTTGGTGTCACCGTAGAGTGGCTCCACAGTCTGTTTTCGTTTTGCGTATCGCTCGCGGCCGTTGTCTGACTTGAGTACCGTTCGCATCCAGTTGGCGCGTGGCTCGTTTTGCCAGCGCTTGGGGGTGCCGCGGCTGCCCTTGTCGGGCGCGACCAGCACTGGGATGTGCCGGCGGTTGACGACGTCGTCCATCTGCTGCTCGTTCCAATAGCCGGCGTCGGCGGCGACCGCCTCGGGGTGCTGATCAATCCCCGCCTGCGCCATCTCGTCGAGCGTCGCGTCGACCATCGGCCCGAGCTGGGAGAAGTCGGTCGAGAGGTTGGTGATTTCCGCCGCCAGCACGATCTGCTGCTCGTTCACAGCTGTCTGCGCGTTATATCCCTGCACGAACCCAAACCCGATCGGGATCGGGCGCGAGTCCGGGTCGGTCACATTCACCTTGCCCTCGGGAACCTCCGGCGGCAGATGCGGATCGGGCGGACGGCCGAAGCGACGACCATCGCGCATCCGCCCCTGGCAGCGGTAGGCCTCATAGGCCTCGTTGCCCGCCCGCTCTGCAGCGAGATCGGCCTCCAGCCGCTCGAGCGCCAGCAGCAACCGCTCGATGCGCGAGCGCGAAATCGGGTCCGGGTCATCCCAACGGTGCTGCTCGAGCTGCCGCTTAGCCTCAGACAGCCACCTGCGTCGCCCACCACCCGCGTCGGTGATGTGGCTGCTGTCGAACTCGAACTCAGGCGTCGACCGGGGCTCCGACGACGCCTCCGCCTCGGCTCCCCCGATCTGCTGCGGATCCTCGCTCTGCCCTGCGCCGCCGAGCTCCCGCCGCGCCTGGCGGAAGAACTCCCGCCGCCCCTCCGGCGTGCGCAGCTGCTCGGGCAGCTCATCACCACGCGCCTCGCCGAACTCCTCATCCTCGGCCTCATCGGTCGACCTGACCTCGGCCACAACCTCGAGCGCGATCTGCTCGAACTGAAAGTTGACGTCAGGATTGGCGTTCCCCGCGATCCGGGTGCCATCGATCGACACCACCCCCGACTTCACCAAACCAGCCTTGTGGCAGAGCTTCAACACCTCGGTGAACAGCCCAGCCAGCGCCCGCTGGTGGCGGCAGATGAACCGCGCGACCGTCACATGGTCAGGAACCAGATTGCCCGTGATCACCCGAAACGCGACGTTCTCACGACAATGACGCTCGATCCCCCGCGACGAGCGCACACCAGTCGCAAACGCGTACAAGATCAACCCCACCACCATCGACGGCTCATACGCAGCCCCGCCGTGACCGTCAGCCCGATACGCGGAATAGAACCCAGCCAGATCCATCTCCTCAACCGCGCCCACCACAAACCACGATCGCGGTAGGGACCGCCGTTGCCGGCGGCCCCCCGCACAGATCCCAGCGTGCGCGTTAACGCACTGGGCTCCTGCCTTGGGTCTTGGCGTAGAAGCGAGGCTCGGGCCAGGGGTGCAGAATCTGAACGGTAGGTAGCCATCGTTCCGCGAGGGGATACATCCGCTGCCAGGTCAACCGGGTTCGCTGGCTGCGACGCCGTAGCGCCTTGAGCCAGTGCCGGATGATCAGTTGGCGGAAGGCGTTGATCGCCTCGTAGTTATCGGGCACCGCGTAGTAGTTGCAGTGCCCGCGCAGGACGCTGGCCAGCCAGCGCGCCTGCTTGGGAATGGGCAGATCGCGGCGTTTGATGAGCGTGGCCTTGACCTCGCCCAGCTTCGCCCGCATCCGTTTCGAATCCGTGATCCGCTTGAGCTTGAACCGTCCCTTCCTAGTCTCCGCGCAGATGTGCGTGAACCCCAGGAACTGAAACGTCTCGGGCTTGCCGCGACCGTGCGCCCGCCGGCGCTCGGCGGCGAACCGGCCGAACTCGATCAGGCGCGTCTTCTCGGCGTTGAGCTCTAAGCAGAACTGCGCGAGTCTGTCGCGTAGATCCGCCCAGAACCGCAGCGCGTCGCTCCGGTACTCGAACCCCACCACGAAGTCATCAGCGAAACGCACGATCAGGACCTCGCCGCGCGCGTGCCGACCCCTCCACTGGTGAGCCCACAGGTCAAAGACGTAGTGCAGGTACACGTTCGCCAGCAGTGGCGACGCTGACGCCCCTTGCGGGACGCCCTCCTCACACGCCGTCCAGGACCCCTTATCAATGACTCCCGCGCTGAGCCATCGCTGGATCAGGCGCAGGACCCTCTTGTCCGCGATCCGGTGCTCAAGAAACCTCACCAGCCAGCGATGGTCAAGGTTGGTGAAGAACTCGCGGAAATCCGCGTCGAGCACCCAGTTCACATGCCTCGTCTTGATCGCAGCCGCGAGCGCGTCCAGCGCGTCATGCGGAGAACGCCGCGGTCGAAACCCATACGAGAAGCCGAGAAAGTCCGACTCGTAGATCGCGTTCAGCACCTCGACCAGCGCCCGCTGAAGGATCTTGTCCTCCAGCGCGGCGACGCCGAGCGGCCGCTGCCGCCCGTCGGTCTTCGGGATGAACACCCTCCGCGACGGCTTCGCCCGGTAGCCCCCGCGATGGACCCGAGCATGCAGATCCCGAAGGTTCGCCTCGAGATCGAGCCCGTAGTCCGCCCACGTGACGCCATCAACGCCGGGGGCGGCCTTCGGCCGAAGCGCGAAGTACGCCGCCCGCAGGCGATCGACATCGACGTGGTGCAAGAGCGCTGTGAACCGCGCATCCTTGTCCTTCCGCGCCACTCGGCGCACACGATCCAGGTCACTGGACACGCCCACCCCGGCTCTGAGTCCGGCACGTGTTTCCCTGGCCGCGTTCCCCTCGGCCGGTCCTCTTCCCTCCACCACCTCCGCCGCCCCGCCCGGGGCATTGTTCGGCAGCTTCGTCGGTACTACAGGACCGTCTGACTTCCCACGATCGTCCATCACGGGATTACGGCCTCAGCCTTCCCCGCACGACCCGCCCAACCATCACCACAAGCGGGTGACCGTGGGACCTCCCGGTTCTCGCGCATGGAGAGATCGCGCGCATGCACAGGTTCTCTGACCCCGCAGGACCCGCCGGCAGCTCGCGAAAACGCTGCCGGCAGTGTTGCCTTCCGCCATTTGGAGGGCGTCGGCACCCCGGATGCAGGAATTTCGAGGCTCAATAGCCCAGCCTGCGCGCACCCCTGTCAACACTTCGCCGACCCCCTCGCGGGAGCCCACGCATGACTCGGGGCCATCGTGGATCGCTAACCCTTCGACGTAGAGCCCTTTCAGCCCCTTCTCCATGCCGGTTTATCCCGGCGCTACCCAAATGATCCTCAGGCAGCCACTCCACCAGCGACGGCGGCATCAGCATCACCTGACCGCGCTCACACGCAACGAAATCTCGAGCCATCCCGGAAGTGTCTTGAACCCGCCAGACGGCACCGATATTCCGACAGCCTCCCACGGTTCCGATCACGCAGGCGAAGTCGATGGCACGATCGCATTCGCGTCCCGTGGGCACGAAGCCCCGCACGTCGCTCCGCGACGCATCAATCGTGCTCAGCCAGCCGAATCCGCGAATTTGTGAGCGCTGACGCGTAAGCGGCGATCGGTCGTCGCTCCCCGTTCGAATCCCTCGGCGGGGGCTCGCCTCTGTACGGTCCAACGCCTCACCGGTCGGTTGCGGCCT
>DATBYI010000391.1:0-2520 GCA_036513815.1 Solirubrobacteraceae bacterium | reverse complement strand
CCCGCTCACCTCGCGGTAGAGCGTGGTCAGCGGCACCGGCACGGCGTCGAGATCGAGCTCGAACCCCGCCACCGTGTCGCCGAGGTCCCATTCGGCCGCCACGAGCGGATGGATCTCGCCGATCCAGCCGACGGGCTCCCCGTCGACCAGGATGCTCGCCGAGCGGCCCGGGTGCAGGAACGGCTCGCTGCCCGTCACGACCGTCCACGGAGCGCGGACTGAGTCGAGCAGGCCGGCCAGGACGCCCTTGGCCGCGAAGAAGTCGACGCTGCCTGGGCGGTTGTCGCGCCAGGTCAACGGGCGCGGTCGGCCGATCAGGACCGCACCCAGGTGGTAGGGCTCGCGCGGGAGCTGCCCGTCCTCGTCAAGGAGATAGACGCCGCCGGCCTCGAACAAGCGCAGCGTGGTGGCGCCGTACGCCCGGTTGCGGCGGGCGACGTCGAGCAGGGAACCGAGCAGCGTCGTGCGGAGCATCGAGAGCTCGGTCGACAGCGGGTTGGCGAGCTCGACCGCGCGGCGCAGCGGATGCTGGGCGCCCAGCCGCAGGCGATCGCTCACCTCGGGGCTCGTGAAGCTCCAGCCGACGACCTCGTGCAGCCCCTGCGCAATCAGCGCGTCCGCCGCCCGCCGGCGCAGATTCTGGCGCGGCGTGAGCCGGGCGTGGGCACCGTGCCGCGAGGGCAGGGTCGAGGGCAGTTTGTCGAGGCCGTTGATGCGCGCGACCTCCTCGATCAGGTCCGCCTCGCGCGTGACGTCACCGCGGCGGAATGGCGGAACGGTCACCTCCAAGCCGTCATGGGCCCACGCGGTCCTGAACTCGAGCGCCTCGAGGATCGCGGCGCTCCGCTCGCGCGGGACCTCGACGCCGAGCAGCCCCGTGATGCGCGCGTCGCGCAGCGCGATCGTCTTGGGTGGCGGACCGTCTCCCCCGACGTCGATCGTTCCGGGAACGAGCCGCGCCCCGGCCAGCTCGAGCATCAGCCGGGTCGAAACCGCCTGCGCCTCGATCGCCTGCTCGGGCTGGAGCTGCTTTTCGAACCGGCTCGACGCCTCGCTGCGCAAACCGAGCTTCAGCGACGTGCGATGGATGTTGGCCCCGTTCCAGTTCGCCGCCTCCATCAGCACGCGCGCCGTGCCCGCCTCCACCTCGCTGCGCGCACCGCCCATGATCCCGGCGATCGATGTCGGCCCGTCGGCGTCCTCGATCAGCACCATCTCCGGATCGAGCGTGCGGGTTTGCCCGTCGAGCGTCTCGATCGTCTCGCCCTCGCGGGCCCGGCGGACGGTGAGGGTGGATCCGGCGACGCGATCGAGGTCGAACGCGTGCAGGGGCTGCCCGGTGAGCAGCATCACGTAGTTGGTGATGTCGACGACGTTGGAGATGGGCCGCTGGCCGGCCGCCATGAGCCGCGCCTTGAGCCAGAACGGGCTCGGTCCGATCTTCACGTCCTCGAACACGCGCGCGGTGAAGCGCGGACAAAGGTCGGGGTCCGCGACGGTAATCGTGATTCCGTCCGGGTCGGGTGCCAGGCCGCCGGGGTCGTCTTCCCACGGCGGTGGGGCCAGCGGCGCCCCGGTCGCCGCGTGCGCTTCGCGGGCGACGCCGTAGATCGCCAGGCAGTCGGGACGATTGGGGGTGATCTCGAGCTCGAGTACGTCGGTGGCGATCGGGAGCACGTGTTCGAGCGGGGTGCCCGGTTTGAGGCCGTCGGCGTCGAGCACCATGATCCCGTCGTGGTCGGTGCCGATCGCGACCTCGTCCTCGGCCAGGATCATCCCGTTGGACTCGAGCCCGCGCAGCTTCGCCTTGCCGAGCTTCGTGCCGTCCGGCATGACCGCGCCCGGCTTGGCCACCGCCACCGTCTGGCCGGCGGCCACGTTGGGCGCGCCGCACACGATCTGCTGTGGGCTGCCGCTGCCGATGTCGACGAGGCACACCCGCAGGCGGTCGGCGTTCGGATGCTGCTCGGCCTCGAGCACGCGGCCGATCACGAAGTTCTCCAGCGCCGACACGCCGTGACTGTGGATCGCCTCGACCTTCGTCCCGGTCATCGTCAGCCGGTCGGCAAGCCCGTGCGTGTCAAGCGGCGGATCGACGTACTCGCGCAACCAGTGCAGTGGGACGCGCATCAGCCGAACTGCTCCAGGAAGCGCACGTCGTTGTCGTAGAGCATCCGGATGTCGGGGACGCGGTGCTTGAGCATCGCGATCCGCTCGATGCCCATGCCGAACGCGAAGCCCTGGATCTCGTCGGGGTCGTAGCCGTGCTCGCGCACGTACTCGAACACGTTCGGGTCGACCATCCCGGCGCCGAGGATCTCGAGCCAGGCCTCGCCGCGGCACACGGGGCAGCGGCTACCGTCGGGCATGAATCCCTGCTTGCAGTTGAAGCACGACACGTCGACCTCGACGCTCGGCTCGGTGAACGGGAAGAAGTGCGGGCGCAGGCGAACCTGGCGGTCCTCGCCGAAGATCGCCCGGGCGAAGGCCAGCAGCGTCCCCTGCAGATCGCCGAGCGTG
>DATBYI010000390.1:0-12905 GCA_036513815.1 Solirubrobacteraceae bacterium | reverse complement strand
AGGTGTACACCTGGGCCAAGCCCACCGAGGAGCCTGCGCCAGAGGCTGCGATGGATGGCGCCGATGCCGTCGTCAATCTGCTCGGCGAGCCGGTGGCCCAGCGCTGGACGACGGAGTCCAAGGCGGCCATCCGAAGCTCGCGCGTGGCCGGAACCCACAACCTCGTGGCGGGGCTCCTCGCGGTGGCGCCCGAGCGCCGGCCGACCGTGCTCGTCTCCCAGTCCGCCACCGGCTACTACGGCCCGCGCGACGATCAACCCGTCACCGAGGACTCGTCGGCGGGAACCGACTTCCTGGCCGAGGTCGTGGTCGCCTGGGAGCGCGAGGCGCTCCACGCCGCCACCACTGAGGGCGCCACCGTCGAAGGCGGCGCCACTGTCGAAGGCGGCGCCACTGTCGAAGGCGGCGCCACTGTCGAAGGCGGCGCCACTGTCGAAGGCGGCGCCACTGTCGAAGGCGGCGCCACCGTTGAGGGCGCCACCGTTGAGGGCGCCACCCCCGAGGGCGCCACCGGGCTCCGCGTTGTCACGACCCGTACCGGCGTCGTCCTGTCTCCATCCGGTGGCGCGCTGGCCAAGATGCTCCCGTTCTTCCGCCTCGGCATTGGCGGCCCGGTCGCCGGCGGACGCCAGTACGTCCCCTGGATCCATCTCGACGATGTCGTCGGCGCAATGCTGTTCTGCCTCGATAATCCGCAGGCGAGCGGGCCGGTGAACCTGACCGCGCCCAACCCCGCCACCAACGCCGAGCTCTCCCGCACCCTGGGCCGCGTCCTCAAGAGGCCGGCACTGCTGCCCGTGCCGGCGCTCGCCTTGCAGGTGCTCTACGGGGATATGGCGGAGATCGTGACGACCGGACAGCGTGCGTTGCCCGCCCGTCTGGAGCAGCTCGGTTACGCCTTCCGCTACTCAGAGCTCGAGGCCGCGCTGCGCGACGTTCTCGGCCGCGACTGAAAGCCCTCCGTTCGGCCCCACTCCGCCACCGCGGATCGGCCCGCCACCGTCCGCCACCGCGGATCGGCCCGCCACCGCGGATTGGCCCGCCACCGTCCGCCACCGTCCGCCGGCGCGGATCGGACCGCCACCGCACGCCGGGCCACCACCGTCCGCCCCAATTCACACAATTGGCCCAAAGTTGTTCCCGTTCCGTGACGAACGTGTCTTGTTCCGTTGCAGCATGCGGCCCTAGCGTCTCGGTTTCCGTCCGCCGCCCCGCCTACCGTGGTGGATCAAAGTGCGTAGACAAGGAGCCGAACCGAAGATGAGCGAGTACGAGAAGCCCAGCCCGCGGCCGGGGGGCACATCCGATCCGAAGGAGGACGCGAAGCGGCAGGCTGCGCTTCAGGGCGCGCTGACTCAGATCGAGCGGCAGTTCGGCAAGGGCAGCGTCATGCGGATGGGGGATCCCGGTGCGCGCGTCTCGGTGGACGCGATTCCGACCGGCGCCTTGCCGCTCGACCTCGCGCTCGGGATTGGCGGCGTTCCCCGCGGGCGGATCGTCGAGATCTTCGGCCCGGAGTCATCCGGTAAGACCACGCTCGTGTACCACATCCTCGCCGAGGCACAGAAGCTCGGCGGAGTGTGCGCGTTCGTCGACGCCGAGCACGCCATGGACCCGCTGTATGCCCAGCAGATCGGCGTCAACATCGATGAGCTGCTCGTGTCCCAGCCGGACTACGGCGAGCAGGCGCTCGAGATCGTCGACATGCTGATCCGATCTGGAGCGGTCGACGTGATCGCGATCGACTCGGTGGCGGCGCTCACCCCACGAGCCGAGCTCGAGGGCCAGATGGGCGACCAGACCGTCGGCGTGCAGGCCCGGATGATGTCCCAGGCGATGCGCAAGATCACCGGCGGCCTCAACCGCACCCAGACCTTGTGCGTGTTCACCAACCAGATCCGGGAGAAGGTCGGCGTGATGTTCGGCTCGCCGGAGACCCAGCCGGGCGGTCGGGCGCTGAAGTTCTATTCCTCTCAGCGTCTGGACATCCGCCGGATCGAGACGATCAAGGACGGGACGGAGGCGGTCGGTAACCGCGTGCGCGTGAAAGTGGTCAAGAACAAAGTGGCGGCGCCGTTCAAGCAGGCCGAGTTCGACATCGAGTTCGGCAAGGGCATCTCGACGTCGGGGTGCCTGCTCGACTACGCCATCGAGCACAACATCATCACCAAGTCGGGTTCGTTCTTCTCCTACGGAGAGGAGCGGCTGGGGCAGGGCCGCGGCAACGCGAAGGCGTTCCTGGACGAGCACCAGGACGTGGCCAAGGAAGTCGAAGCCAAGATCTATGCCGCCCTGGGCCTCGAGCGCGGTGCGGTCAAGGCGCTCGAGCCGCAGGAGGACGCGGCGCTCCAGGCCGTGGGCGCGGGAGCCGAGGCCGCATAGGGAGGGCTGCCTGATTGAAGAACACAAGAGTCGAACTGGTACGGCCCGCCTGATCGAGGACGTGCTCGACGTCGGGCGCGGAACGCCCGAACGCGAGTCGGCTGGATCCGAACCACCCCGGTCCGAGCTGGTCGGATCTGGTCCCTCCGAGTCCGAGCAAGACGGATCCCAAACGCCCAGCGAGCCCGAACGGCTTCATGAGGCGATCGGGCGTGCGTACGGCTACCTGAACCGGCGGGAGCGAACCCAGGCGGAGATGCGCGCGCATCTCGAAGGCGCGGGCTTCGATTCGCGCGTGGTCGAGCAGGCGATCGCGGCCCTGGTCGAGGACGGGCAGCTCGACGACGCCCGGTTCGCCCGCCTGTTCGCCCAGGACAAGCGCGAGCTCGAGGGATGGGGCAGCGACCGGATCCGGCAGGTGCTGTTCACGCGCGGCGTCGAGGCCGAGTTGATCGAGGGTGCGCTGGCCGAGCAGGGATCGGGAGATGAGTTGGAGCGCGCGCTCGAGCTGCTCCGCCGGCGCTTTCCCACGCCCGCGGCGGACCGGCGCGAACGAGACCGGGCGCTCGGAGTCCTGCTGCGCAAGGGCTATGACATCGACCTGGCCTTGGACGCGCTCGCGGCTCACGCGCGGGAGGAGACCCCGTAGGACGCCCCACGGCGCGAGTGGGAGGCCCCACGCCGCGAGTAGGACGCCTTTACTGCGCTTGACCCAGGACGACGCCGTAGGGCGTTAGCTGGCCGCGTAGGACCCCATCAGGACGTAGCCGGCCCGCAACGCCACCGAAGGGCTTAGCTGACCCTGTGGGGCGCCACCGGCCGTCAACTGGCACTCGTTGCGCCCATCGGCCGCCGGTACTACGATCCTGTAAGCGAACGAATGGCCCGTGGGCCACTGAAGAACACCAGCAAACTTCGTATATCTTGGATTCCGGACTAAGTGTTGACGGCAATCACCATCGGGCCGCCTGGTCCATTGAGACAAGCCTTAAAACCAGCCAGGTAGCCGCCTACTGAGGCAGCCACCAGTCGCCTTGCCGGCATCCGTACCTGCAGCCTTTCGTGGGCCGCTCGGTCGCTCCGAAAACTAAAGCTTTGAACTGGTTCCGGTTCCGGCCGGAGCCTCCCGGAGAGGATCGACCATGGAAATCATCGGTGCCGCAGCGCTGATCGCGGTGGGAATTGTGCTTGCTGCCGTGATCTACGGCCGGATGCACGGCCCCCGGACGGCGGCCGCGGGCCATCCGAGTTCGAGTGCCGCGCCGGTCGTCGAGGTGGTGCGTCCGAACCCAGCGCCGCGGGATGCCGAGGTGCTCGAGCGCACCGCCGCCGTCGCGCGCCGCGAGGAGACGCTCGCCCGGAAGGAGTCCGAGCTCGAGAAGCAGCTCTCCCAGATCGGCGACACCCGCCAGGAGCTCGAACGCACCCTCGAGCAGGTCTCGGGCATCTCGGCCGGCCGCGCCAAGCAGCTGCTGCTCAAGGAGATCGAGGAGCAGGCCAAGCACGACGCGGCTCGTCGGATCCGCCAGATCGAGGAGGAGACCAAGCGCGAGGCCGAACGCCGAGTGCGGAACATCCTGTCGGTGTGCATGCAGCGCCTCGCCGCGGGTCACGCGGCCGAGACCACGGTTTCTGTCGTGCAGCTCTCGGCCGACGACATGAAGGGGCGGATCATCGGCCGCGAGGGGCGCAACATCCGCGCGCTCGAGAACCTCACCGGCGTTGACTTCATCATCGACGACACCCCCGGGGCGGTGGTCCTATCGGGCTTTGACGGCGTGCGGCGCGAGATCGCGAGATTGACGCTCGAGAAGCTGCTGCAGGACGGTCGGATTCATCCCGCCCGGATCGAGGAGATGTACTACCAGGCGAAGTCGGAGCTCGAGAGCCACATCGTCGAGCTGGGGGAGCAGGCGGTGTTCGAGTCCGGCGTGCAAGGCCTCCAGCCCGAGCTCGTGAAGCTGCTCGGCCGCCTCAAGTTCCGCACGAGCTACGGCCAGAACGTGCTGGCCCATTCGATCGAGGTCTCACGCCTCGCTGCGATGATGGCCGAGGAGCTCGGCGCCGGTCCCAAGACCGCACGCCGCGCCGCCCTTCTGCACGACATCGGCAAGGCCGTGACGCACGAGGTCGAAGGACCGCACGCGCTGGTCGGCGGCGAGATGGCGCGCAAGTACGGCGAGTCGGAGGCCGTCGCCCACGCGATGGAGGCCCACCACAACGAGGTCGAGCCTCAGACGATCGAGGCGGTGATCGTGCAGGCCGCCGACGCGCTGTCGGGGGCTCGGCCCGGCGCGCGCGGTGAGTCGCTCGAGCAGTACGTCAAGCGCCTGCGCGACCTCGAGCAGATCGCCACCCGACACAAGGGCGTCGACAAGGTCTACGCGATGCAGGCCGGTCGAGAGATCCGCGTGATGGTCGCGCCCGGCGCAATCGACGACGATGCGGCGACCATGCTCTCCTACGAGATCGCGCGAGAGATCGAGAAGGAGCTCGAGTATCCGGGGCAGATCAAGGTCACCGTGATCCGAGAGTCACGCGCCGTCGAGTACGCGCGTTAACACACCGCGAAGGATCAAAAAATCCCGCCAGCGGGTATATGCCTGCGTGGCGGGTTGAAGGCGCCGCCGTCCAGGCGCCGCCGACAGATCTAATCAAGCGGGAGGTAGGCGGCTCTGGCCCGCAAGTCGCCTAGAAAGGGACCTCGATGAACCGACGGTTGTTGTCGTCGGGCGCATTCCGGCGCCTGGGAGTCGTTCTGTCCGTTTCGCTGGCCACCTGCGCGGTGGCGGCGACGAGCGCGTCCGCGGCTGTCACCGCGCACGGGCAGTTGCTGCATCTCGCTCCCCACGGGGCACTCAACACGAACTCAAGCAGTAACTGGTTCGGGTACAACCAGGGCACGCTCGAGAAGGGCGACACGCTGTTCAACTCGATCGGCGGGAGTTGGACCGTGCCGACCGCGACCCAGCACACCGCGGGGCAGGCCGAGGACTCCGCGGACTGGATCGGGATCGGCGGCGGCTGCATCGACTCGGGCTGCACGGCCACCGACTCGACGCTGATCCAGACGGGAACCGAGCAGGACGTCGACGCGACCGGTGCCGCGAGCTACGACGCGTGGTACGAGCTCGTTCCGGCGCCCGAGTTCGAGATCTCGAACATGACGATCGCGCCAGGCGACGCGATGCACGCAACGATCTCCGAGGTCGTCAACGACGCGAACGTCTGGACGATCACGATCCAAGACCTGACGCGCGGTGAGTCCTACACGACCACCGTGCCGTACAGCTCCACCCACACCACCGCCGAGTGGATCGAGGAGACGCCGCTGGAGATCGGGACGGATGCCGGCTTCGCCGCGCTCCCCAACCTGACCAACCCGGCCTGGACCTCGGCCACGGTGAACGGTGCCTCGGCCGATCTGCAGACCTCCGAGCAGATGGACCTGACCGACTCGAGCGGAAACGTGATCGGCGCCCCGTCCGCGCCGAACTCCACGGCCGACGGGTTCGACGAGTGCACGTGGGCGTCCACGTGCAGCTAAGGCTCTGACCGCAGGCAGCTAATGGTTCATCGCGCGCCCGCGACGGGCGCGCGATGGGCCCGCGGTCACCCGACACACGGGCCGGTCTCGCCACACACGCCGGCCTCGCCACGCAGGCCGGTCTCGCCACAACACACCGGACTTGATTCCGCCCCCCCGGGTCAGGAGCGGTGGTGATGATGGACGAACGCCCCGTGGGCGGTCCAGACCGAGTAATCCGGGATCAGCAGCAGCGCCAGCACGAGGCCGGCCACCAGCGCGCCGGCAATCGCGATCCAGCGTCCGGCCGCCCCACCCGGGACGCCGTCGACCTGGGCCCTTCCGCGTCCGCCGATCCCGAGCGCTCGCCCGACCGCGGGCAGGTGCGCGAGGATGTGCAGGCTCGCGAAGACGACCCAGACGATGAAGCTCACCTTGTGCAGCAGGAGCCAGGGATTCCGATGGGTTGGGCCGACGAACAGCAGCACGACGCCGGTGACGAAGACCGCCACGGTTGAGACGACGACGATCGGACCCATCAGCCGGAGAAGCACCTCGGGCGGTCCCTTGCGCCGATACTCGACGTTCCCCGTGTAGTAGCGGACGAACCGGTAGCCCGTGCTGGCCATCTTGAGCAGGACCGGGCAGATCAGCATCATCCCTACGAACAGATGCACGGAGAGGAACTGGCTCAGTTGCGGGATGGTGAACCCGATCACGGCCAGCAGCACGATCAGGATCGCGCCCACGATCGCCGTCAACCGCTCGTTGCCGTCGGTGCCGCCGCTCGTGAGGGCTGTCAGCCAGCGGCGCCGTCTACGCTCCCCCGAGCGCTCGCGCGCCGGGCGCGTGATCATGACATCGTCGCTCGTACCCACCGGCTGAATCTTGGGCGCGAAACGCAAGCGCAGTGTGAGGACACGATGAGAATGCTCTTTGCCCGCGGCTATCCGCCCCGGACGCGTATCTATGATCGGCCGTCACGTGACGCCGGAGGAGCCGGCGGTTGGGCATGCCCGGAGTAATTCTCGTAATCGAAGACGAGCCAGGGATCGTCGATTTCCTCGAGCGCGGCCTGCGGGCTCAGGGCTTCGACGTCGTGTCCGCGACGGACGGAGTCAGCGGTGCCGCGGCCGCGGTTGGGCGCGACATAGACCTCGTCGTGCTCGATCTGATGCTCCCGGGGCGCAGCGGGATGGACGTGCTGTCCACGGTCCGCCAGGCGAAGCCCGGACTGCCGGTCATCGTGTTGACGGCCCTGGGCGAGGTCGAGCACCGCGTCGCCGGCCTCGACGCCGGCGCCGTCGACTACCTGACCAAGCCGTTTTCTCTCACCGAGCTCGCGGCACGCATCCGCGCCCAGCTCCGCGCGGCGGCCCAGACGCCGCGGACGACCCTCAGCGCGGGCGACATCGAGGTGAACCTGATCACCCGAGAGGTGCGCCGTCGCGGAGATCTCGTGCGTCTGTCCACGACCGAGTTCGAGCTGCTGATCTACCTGATGCACAACCGGGGCCACGTCCTCTCCCGGGAGCAGATCCTCCGTGCGGTCTGGGGCTACGAGTACGACCCGGGCACGAACGTCGTCGACGTGTACATCGGGTACCTGCGCCGCAAGCTGCGCCGCCAGGACTCGAACGCGCCGATCGTGACCGTGCGCTCGGTCGGCTATCGCCTTGATGCGGGCTCGTAGGGATCGCTCTCGGGCGTCACAGCGCTCAGCCCGCGCGCGCCTGGCCTCGGTCCCGGCGCGGCTCGAATCGGCGCTTCCGGCCGGCCTGCGATGGCGGCTCACCGCGTGGGTCGCGGCCGTGATGGTGGTCTCGGCAGCGGTCGTGTTCTTCGTCGTCTATCACGACACGGGAAGCCAGCTCGTGAGCCAGACCGACCGCGACGTTTCGGGGGACACGATCCAGCTGATTCAGTCGCTGCGATCGTCGCGGGGCGAGTCGCTGAGGCGGATTCGCGCCGGGGCGACGCGGTATGTCCTCGCGCAGCCCTACACCGCGGACTCGACGCTCTTCTTCGTGCTCATCCCCGGCTCGCCGGCGATCAGCAACCATCCCGAGGTGTTCGGCACCGGACCACCGGAGGTGGGCCGGAGCGCGGTCGAGCAGAGGGCCGAGAACGCCGAGGGTCGCAGGCTCGAGATACCGCATCTCGGCTACTCGACGGCGCACGTCCCCGACGTCGGGAAGATGCGCATCTTCGAGCAGCGCTTGGACCTCAAAACGACCGACGTGATCGTCGGCGGTGGGGAGCCGCTCGCGCTCGTGGACCGCGCCCAGAACGGCGTGGCCCGGGCGTTCGTGCTCGCGGGCGCCGTCGTGCTCGTTCTCGCCCTGCTCGCCTCCTACCTCGCGGGCGCGCGCGTGTCGGCGCCGTTGCGCCGGATGGCTCAGGTGGCCGCACGGGTCGACGCGGGCGACCTGGGCCCCCGCATGGAGCCCCCGCCCGGGCGCGTCGACGAGGTCAAGGTGCTGGCCGAGGCGTTCAACCGCATGCTCGACAGGCTCGCCGAGGCGTTCGCCAGCCAGCGGGAGTTCGTGGCCGACGCCTCGCATGAGCTGCGCACGCCGTTGACCGTGATCCGCGGGCAGCTCGAGGTGCTCGCCGCCCAGGAGAACCCCGCCGCCGCCGACGTGAAACGGGTCGAACGGCTCGCCCAGGCCGAGATAACCCGGATCAGCCGGCTCGTCGATGACCTGCTCGTGCTCGCTCAGGCCGAGCGGACGGATTTCCTGCGGACCGAGCCGATCGACCTCGAGCCGTTCGTCACCGATCTGTGGGACGGAGTCAGCCTGACCGCGGATCGGAGGTTCGAGCTCGGGGCGATGCCGAACGGAACGTTGGACGCCGACCCGGACCGCATCGCGCAGGCGCTGCGCAACCTCGCGCGCAACGCCATCGAGCACACCGATGACCCAGACGGCCTCGTCCGGCTCGAGGTCACCCGGCTCGCGCCCGATCGCATCCGCTTTCTCGTGGTCGATGACGGCCCCGGAATCCCCGCGCCCGAGCGCGAGCGCGTGTTCGAGCGCTTCCACCGGACGGACACGGGACGGACGCGCGCCACCGGCGGAGCCGGGCTTGGCCTGGCCATCGTGCGAGCGATCGCCGAGGCGCACCGCGGGAGCGTGCGTGTGCGGGATTCCCTGAACGGGGGCGGCGCCGAGGTCGAACTCGTACTGCCTGGGTTCGAGCCGAGCTGACGGGAATCGGGGCGCCCGCGTCCGTCCGCCGGTAAGTGGACGGTAGTCTTCGCAGGGTGACGATTGGCGCGGCAATACTCTTGATCGCCGTCGGCGCGATTCTCAAGTGGGCGGTCACCGCTCACGTCAGCTGGATCGACATCCAGACGGCGGGGACGATCATCTTCGTCGTCGGGTTGGTCGGGCTCGTGCTGGCCGTCGCGTACACGTTCTGGCACCCGAGCCGCGACCGCACCAGCGGCTACTGAGCCCTCACTGCCAGACGACGTCCTCGGACAGGACTCGCGCCGGCACACCGGCCACACTGGCATTCGCCGGCACATCACGCGTCACCACCGCGCCGGCGGCGATCATCGCACCGTCTCCTACCGTGACACCTTTGAGAATCGTTGCGCCGGCGCCGATCCAAACGTGATCACCGATCGTTACGGGCGCCGTGTCAGCCTCCCCGTTGATCGAGTGGAAGTCTGAATCCATGATCAGGACGTCCCAAGCGATCGAGCAATCGCGGCCAATGACAACTCTCTGGGCGGCGATGACGCGCTGATCCCCGTCAAATGTCGTGCCGTTGCCGATCACCATCTGAGCGCGGGAACCGAGTAGTAGGCGCGTTCCATCAGCGAGGTGGGTTCTCCCCTCAATTGTCAGGGTGGCGCCTTTCTCCAGCTCAATCGAGGCCCCGAGCCCTCGCGACACACGTCCGACCGAGGTGTGGAGGTCATCCATCCGAAGTCGATGAGCGACGACGATCTGACTTCCCCGAGAGCGCACTATGCGTGCTTTGGCATTGCCAGTGATTGGCAGTTGCCAGATGGACCGGTTCGCGCAGTGTCGCGACAGCCACAGCCCGATGAGAGACAGGTAAATCCGGCGTACTGTGACCTTTACCCGAGGGCCGAGCGAGTGCCTCATCGGCGGGCGAGAGTAGCACGATGTCGAACGCCGCTCGGCCCGGTGCGTTCTGCGTCTTAGACTGACCGATGTGACTATCGCGCTGAGCCTGCTCGAAGATGTGCGATGGCGAGGACGATCCGTCGTCGGCGATCGTCCGCGGGCTCTGCTGGCGGCGCTGGCCGCCGGCGGCGGGCGTCCGGTGCGCGCCGAAGAGCTGATCGAGCTCGTGTGGGGCGATGAGGCTCCGGCCAACGCGACGAAGAGCCTGCAGGTGCTCGTCTCGCGCACGCGGAGTGCTTGCGGGGGCGATGCGATCGTGCGTGATGGCGTCGGCTACCGTCTCGGCGTCGCGCCCGCGGAGGTCGACGCGGTCAGGCTGGCCGCGCTCGTCCAGGAGGCTGCTCGGGCACTGGAAAGCGATGCGGGAGTCGCCGCCGACCTCGCCCGGGACGCCCTCGCGTTGGCCAACGGCGCCGCGCCCGCCGTGGTCGACGAAGGCGACGGGCCGTTGCATGAGGTCCGCCGTCTGGCCGCGGCCGATATCGCATCCGCCCGTCTCGTCCTGGCCCGGGCCTGCAGCCGGACCGGGGCGCACGCCGAAGCCTTGCCGGCGCTCGAGACGGCGCTCGCCGAGCGGGAAGACGACGAGGCGTTGTTGGCGGATCTCCTGCGCAGCGAGGCCGTCGTACGCGGGCCGGCGGCCGCGCTCGAACGGTTCGAGCGCTACCGCCGCGAAGTCCGCGACCGGCTCGGCACAAATCCCGGTGAGCAACTGCAGCGCGCCCATCAGCACCTGCTGGCGCTCGACCAACCGGTGCGCAGCGGCGTGCGCTTTGACGCGAGCACGCTGGTCGGGCGCGATCACGACCTCGAACGGCTGCGGGCACAGATGGCCGGCTCGCGGGTCGTGTCGATCGTCGGGCCGGGCGGGATCGGAAAGACGCGCCTGGCGCACGTCCTCGCGCGCGACGCTGCGGTGCCGGTCGTGCACGTGGTTGAGCTGGTCGGTGTCACTTCGGCCGAGGACGTCGTGGGGGAGGTCGGGTCGGTGCTCGGCGTCCGGGACTCGGTCAGCGGCCGGCGAGTCCTCACGGCCGAGCAGCGCGCCGACGTCCGCGCCCGAGTCGCGCAGCGCCTCGGCCAGTCGCCGAGCTTGCTGGTGCTGGACAACTGCGAGCACTTGATCGCGGCGGTGGCCGAGCTCGTCGCGTTTCTCGTCTCGACGACGGCTGACCTGCGGGTGCTTACGACCAGCCGCGCGCCGCTCGCCATCGCGGCCGAGCGCGTCTACCTGCTCGGGCAGCTCGAGGTCGCGGACGCCGCCGACCTGTTCTCCCAACGGGCGCTCGCGGCGCGCCCGAACGTCCGGTTGGACGACGAGGTGGTGCGGAGCATCGTCACTCGGCTCGACGGCCTCCCGCTCGCCATCGAGCTCGCCGCGGCGAAGGTCCGGGGCATGTCGGTCGAGGAGATCGACCGACGCCTGGAGAACCGGTTCGCGCTGTTGCGCGGTGGAGATCGCAGCGCGCCCGACCGCCACCAGACGCTGATCGCCGTGATCGACTGGTCATGGAATCTGCTCGACGGCTCCGAACGGCGAGCGCTGCGACGGCTGGCGCTCTTCCACGACGGATTCACGCCCGACGCCGCGCGCTCGGTGCTCGGAGACGACGCCCTCGATGCGGTACAGGGTCTCGTCGACCAGTCCCTGTTGAGCGTCCGCGAAACCCGTGTCGGTCTGCGCTACCGGATGCTCGAGACGGTGCGCGAGTTCGGTCGGATGCAGCTCGTCGATGCGGGCGAGGACGGCGAGGCACGCGACGCCCAGCGGCGATGGGCGATCGACTACGCCCGGCGGCACGCCACGCGGCTGCCCGGTCCGGAGCAGTTTGCAGCGATCGACGCGATGAGTGCTGAGGAGGTCAACCTGGCCGACGAGCTGCGAAGCGCGATCGCCGACAGCGATGTCGGCACGCTCGTCCAGCTACTCGGCGCGCTCGGCATCTTCTGGGCCATGCGCGGAGAGCACGGTCGGCTGATCGTGCTCGCCGAGGCGGTCGCCGACGCGGTGCGCGACTGGACGCCGCCGCCGGAGCTGATCGACATCACCCGGGGCGCCATGACCGTGCTGCTGAGCCACGCGATGGTCGCCGGCCAAGAGCGCGTTGGCCCGATTCGAGCGATGCTCCAGCGGCTGAGCGCCTGTTCGGAGGGCGACGCGCGCCTGGCCGGTTCGGCCAAGGTCATGTCCGCCTATGACCCGAGCGATCCCGACGCGTTCCAGCGCGCACTCGAGGCGCTCGCTGAAGATCCCGACCGGCACATCGCACTGCCGGCGTCTCAATGGCTGAGTTACGCCCGGGAGAACACCGGCGATCCGACGGGGGCGGTTGAGGCCACCGAGCGTGCCTTGACGCTCGTGGGGCGCGACGACGGACCGTGGCAGGCAGCCATGCTTCACAACCAGCTGGCCCAGCTTAGGATGCAACTGGGCAACCGGGTCGCGGCGAGCGAGCACGCCCGCGCCGCGCTGCCCGTGATGCAGAGGCTCGGCGCTCTCGATGATGAGGTCCAACTCCGCTCGCTGCTCGGGTTGTGCGCGCTCGCCGAGGGTCGGCTCGATGATGCGGAGCTCGAGCTTGCGCGGATCGAAACGCTCGACGAGCAGGAAGCGATCTTCGGTGGGGCTGCGGTCCGCCAGATGGGCCGCGCCGAGCTGGCCCTCGCCCGAGGTGACGCACCGACCGGCCTGCGCATCTACCGCGAGTGCGCAGCCCGGCTGGGCGAGCTCGGGTTCCCGGGGATCCCTCGAACCGGGCTCGAGCCGTGGGCTCTGTTCGGGGACTCGACCGCATTGACGGCCCACGCCTATCTGGCGACCGACGCCGACG
>DATBYI010000389.1:0-3650 GCA_036513815.1 Solirubrobacteraceae bacterium | reverse complement strand
TACGAACTGAAAGGGACATCGACATGGCAACCATCACCGCAGAACAGGTCGAGGCGCGCGTCGTCGAGACGCTGGCGAGCTTCGGCCCCGACGCCGATCAGATCACGCGCGGGTCGACCTTCGAGGAGCTCGACATCGACTCGCTCGACCTGGTCGAGCTGGCGCAGGTCGTCGAGGACGACTACGGCGTCGTGCTCAAGGGCGAGGACATGAAGGAGCTCAAGACCGTAGGCGACGCGATCGACCTCATCGTCAGCCGGGCGGAGTGAGCTCCCGGGCAACGATCGATGAGGACGCTGCGCCGATGAAGCGCCGTGTAGTCGTGACCGGCCTCGGGGCGGTGACGCCGATGGGTGTCGGCGCCGCGGCCCTCTACGAACGTTGGGTCGCCGGCGAGTGCGGGATCGTCGACGGCGCCGGCGCGTGCACCGATTTCGAGCCGGGCGAGCTGCTGTCGGTCAAGGAGGTGCGGCGCCTGGACAGGTTCGCGCAGCTCGCGTTGGTCGCGGCAAGCGAGGCGATCACCGACGCCGGCTGGGACGGGGAGCTGCCGTTCGACCCGTTCAGGGTCGGCTGCATCCTCGCCACCGGGATCGGTGGCATCCAGACCATCCAGACCCAGCACGATGTGCTGCGCGACCGGGGCGCGGGACGGATGTCGCCGCTCGGGATCCCGGCCCAGATGCCGAACGCAGCCGCAGCGGCGATCTCCATGAAGTACGGCCTGAAGGGGCAGGCGTTCAGCGTCACCTCCGCCTGCTCGAGCGGCGCCCACGCGATCGGAAGCGCCCTGCGGATGATCCAGTACGGCGATGCCGACGCGGTCGTCGTGGGCGGCGCCGAGGCCTCCCTCACCACGTTCGGCTTTGGCAGCTTCAACGCGATGCAGGCGCTATCCACGACGGGCATGTCGCGGCCGTTCGACGCGCGGCGCGACGGGTTCGTGATGGGGGAGGGCGCCGGTGTTCTCGTGCTCGAGGAGGCCGACGCCGCGGTGGCTCGGAGCGCGACGATCTTGGGCGAGGTGGCGGGGTACGGCTCGACGTCCGACGCCTACCACCTGACCGCCCCGGAGCCGACCGGCGAGGCCGCCACGCGGGCGATCGCGCTCGCCATGACCGAGGCCGGGGTCGCCCCGGACGAGATCGACTACATCAACGCGCACGGGACTTCGACCCAGCTCAACGACGCGGCCGAGACCGCGGCGATCAAGCGGGCGCTCGGCGTGGAGCGGGCCCACAAGGTCCCGATCTCCTCGACGAAGTCGGCGACCGGCCATCTGCTCGGCGCCGCCGGCGCCGCCGAAGCCGTGGCGACGGTCAAGACGCTCACGGAGCGGATCATCCCGCCGACGCTCGGCTACGGCGTTCCCGACCCCGACTGCGATCTCGACTACGTGCCCGGCGAGGCGCGGCCGCTCGTCATGTCGAACGGGCATCCGCCGACCGCCATCTCGAATTCCTTTGCCTTCGGCGGCCACAACGTGGCGCTGGTTCTCCGGGGATGGGATTCATGAGCGCCACCCTCGTTCGTGAGTCCGCGCGACGGCTCGATCCGCTCGAGCGGCTCGAGGCGCTGTGTGACCCGGGGTCCGTCCAGGTGCTCCGCTCGCGCGTGATCTCGCCGCGCCTGGGCGCCCGGGCTGTGGCCGGCGACGGTGTGCTCGGCGCCACGGGCTGCGTGAACGGGCGCCCGATCGCCTGCTACGCCGAGGATGGCTCGTATCTGGGCGGCTCTCTGGGAGAGCGGCATGCCGACACCATCGTGCGCGTGCTCCAGACGGCGGCGCGCGCCCGGATCCCCGTTGTCGGGTTCGTCGAGTCGGGCGGTGCGCGGATGCAGGAGGGCACCGCGGCGCTCGCCGGATACGGGCGGATCTTCCGTGAGACGGTGGCGCTGACCGGCGTGGTTCCGCAGATCTCGGTGGTATCCGGCGCCTCGGCCGGGGGGGGCGCGTACTCGCCGGCGCTGACCGACCTGATCATCATGACCGAGGACGCCGCGATGTTCCTCACCGGCCCGGGGGTCGTGCGCGAGGCGCTCGGCGAAGAGATCGACGCGCTCGCGCTCGGCGGTCCGCGGGTGCACGAGCAGAACGGCGTCTGCCATCTGGTCGCGCACGACGAGCTTCGCGCCGCCGAGCGGGTCCGCGAGCTGCTCGGGTACCTGCCATCGGCAGCCGGCTCTGCATTGCCCGCGGTCGAGTCGCTTGGGCCCGAGATCGCCGATCCCGGCTCGGTGGTGCCCACGGAACCGCGACGCGTGTACGACGTGCGCGACGCGCTGCGTGGGATCGTCGACGCCGGCTCGCTGCTCGAGTTGTGCCCGCGGTGGGCCCGCAGCATCGTTACGGTCCTGGCCCGGATCGAAGGCCGGCCGGTCGGGATCGTGGCCAACCAGCCGCGCCACCTGGCCGGCGTGCTCGACGCCGAGAGCTCTGAGAAGGCCGCGCGGTTCGTGTCCTTCTGCGATTCGTTCGGCGTCCCGCTCGTCGCGGTGGTCGACACGCCTGGGTTCATGCCCGGGTCGCGGCAGGAGCGGGCGGGCGTTATTCGGCATGGGGCGTCTTTGGTGCGGGCGTTCGCCGCCGCGCGCGTGCCGAAGCTGACCGTCGTGCTCCGCAAGTCCTACGGTGGCGCGTACATCACGATGAATTCGCGCGACCTGGGCGCTGACCTGGTGCTCGCCTGGCCCGAGGCCGAGCTCGGGATCATGAGCGCGCGCGCCGCGGTCGGGGTCGTCCATCGGCGCGAGTTGCGTGCCGCCGAGGACGTCGAGGCGCTGCGCGCCCGGCTGGCCGACGAGTACTTCGAGGAGCACCTGCGAGCCGAGACGGCGGCCGAGTCGGGGTTCGTCGACGAGTTGGTCGAACCGGCTGACACGCGCGAGCGGCTGGCGCGTGCGTTGTGGACGCTGGGAGGCGGCCGCACGGGCCTTCAGTCGTGATCCTCGAGGGCAAGCGCCTGGTGCTCACGGGCGTGATCACCAAGGACTCGATCGCGTTCCATGCTGCTACTCGCGCGCTCGACGAGGGCGCCTCGGTGGTCCTGACGAGCTTCGGGCGGGCGCGGCGGCTCACC
Organism: Solirubrobacteraceae bacterium; assembly: GCA_036513815.1. Classification (GTDB taxonomy): domain Bacteria; phylum Actinomycetota; class Thermoleophilia; order Solirubrobacterales; family Solirubrobacteraceae; genus Palsa-465. The sequence goes on along the minus strand of DATBYI010000389.1, from coordinate 570 downwards.
GAGCGGGCGGCCGCCCGACTCCCTTCCGAGGTAGACGTCCTTGAGTTGGACGTGAACAACACCGAGGATCTCTCGGCGCTGACCGAGTCGCTGCGGTCTCGTTGGGGCGGCGTCGATGGCGTCCTACACGCGATCGCATTCGCGCCCGAGGATGCGCTCGGCGGGCGCTTCATGACCACGCCGGCGGAGAGCGCAAGCGCCGCCTTCCAGACGAGCGCGTTCTCGTTCAAGGCGCTGGCGGCCGCGGTGGAGCCGCTGATGGGGGTCGGGTCGAGCGTCGTCGGCCTCGATTTCGACGCCACGCTGGCGTGGCCGATCTACGACTGGATGGGCGTGGCCAAGGCGGCGCTCGAGTCGGTCTCGCGTTACCTGGCGCGCGACCTCGGGCCTCGGGGGATCCGGGTCAACCTCGTCTCGGCCGGGCCGCTGGGCACGGTGGCGGCCCGTGGGATCCCCGGGTTCGAACAGCTGGCCACGCTCTGGCGTGACCAGGCGCCGCTCGGCTGGGACGTTGAGGACCCCGCGCCGGTGGCGGACACGATCTGCTTCCTGCTGTCCGATCTCTCCCGC
>DATBYI010000388.1:0-2169 GCA_036513815.1 Solirubrobacteraceae bacterium | reverse complement strand
GTGAACCAGGTCAGGTCCGGAAGGAAGCAGCCTTAAGCGGCCACCTTCAGGCGCCGAGGGGGTACCGGACCGGAGTCACGATACGGAGGCCGCGCCCCGGGAACCGGCTTCGACGGAGGGTGCACGGTCCGCTTTCTTTTTGTGGCCTCGCTGCGCTCGGCGTCCGTGGGACCGGGGAGGCTCGTCCGGACGGAAGCCGAGCCCCCCGGATGGAGCGGCGCCCGTATGGGTGCGCGCCCTCTTCCGGGTACGGAGCGGCGCCCGTGTGGATGACGCGCCGTCTTCCCGGGACGGAGCGGCGCCCGTGTGGATGACGCGCCACTCATCTGTCCGGGAACCAGGGTGTGGCGCGTCGTCCACTTCTAGCGTGGATCACGCGCCACTCATCGGTCCGGGAACGGGGGTGTGGCGTGTCGTCCACTTCTAGTGTGGACGTTGCGCCACCGCCCCCCGGGTGGGCGTGCGGTGGCGCGTCATCCACACGGCCGCCGGGCATGGATGCCCGGCGGAACGGCCCCATGGATGACCGGCCGAAGGCCGGGCCCATGACGGTCCCCGGCCGTCACTAGACTCGGATTTCTCGTGTCATCCGGCCCCTCTCTCTACCGCCGCCACCGCCCCCGCACCTTCGCCGACGTCGTCGGTCAGGAGCACGTCGTCCGCACGCTTCAGAACGCGGTCGAGCAGGGCCAGGTGCACCACGCCTACCTGTTCGTCGGCTCCCGCGGGACGGGCAAGACGAGCATGGCGAAGATCCTCGCCGCATGCCTGAACTGCACGAACGGGCCGACCACGAGCCCGTGCGGCGTCTGCGATTCGTGCGTGGCGATCGCCAGCGCCACCTCGCTCGACGTGATCGAGATGGACGCGGCCTCCAACAACTCGGTCGACGACATCCGCGACCTGCGCGAGAAGGTCGCGTACGCCCCGGTCTCGGGCCGGCACAAGGTGTACATCCTGGACGAGGCGCACATGCTCTCGCAGCAGGCCTGGAACGCGTTCCTCAAGACGCTCGAGGAGCCGCCGCCGCGGACGATCTTCGTGCTGGCCACGACCGAGGCCCAGAAGGTGCTCCCAACCGTGGTCGACCGCTGCCACCGGTTCGACTTCGGGCGGCCGACGGTGGACCAGGTCTCCACCGTGGTGCAGCGGGTCGCCGACAAGGAGAGCATCGACATCGAGAAGGGGGCGGCGGCGCTCGTCGCGCGCCACGCCACCGGAAGCTTCCGCGACGCGCTGGGGACGCTCGAGCAGCTGGTCACCTACGCCGGCTCGAGGGCGATCGAGTCGGCCGACGTGCTCGCGGTGCTCGGGGTGGCCGACGCCGAGCAACTGTTCGAGGCGGTCGACGCGATCATCGCGCGGGACCCGGCGCGCGCGCTCCGCGCCGCCGCGGACCTGGCCGATTCGGGCCGGGACGCCGGGCAGCTCCTGCGCGACCTCGAGGTGCACGGCCGCGAGTTGCTCGCCGTGCAGGTGCTGGGCGACGTTCCGCCCGAGTTCCAGGTCACCCCGGAGCGCGACATCCGGCTGGCCGAGCAGGCCACCGCGCTGTCCGCCACCGACGCGGTCCGTCTGCTCGATCTCGTCGCGGCCGCGCTCGAGGCGACCGCCAACGGAGCCCAGGCGCGGATCCAGCTCGAGCTCGTGCTCGTCAAGGCGGCTGCGCCCGAGGTCGATCCCTCGATGGCGGCGCTGATGGCGCGGATCGAGCGGCTCGAACGAGGCATGAACGGTGGCGGGGGCGGTGGGAGCCTCCGCGCCACGGCGACGCCCGAACGCACGGTGGCGCCTGAGACGCGGACGGTGGCGCCCGAGTCGCGAACGGTGGCGCCTGAGCCGCGAACGGCGGCCCCCGAGCCACGACCGGTGGCGCGAGAGCCTCAACCGACCCCCTCCGGTCGCGAGCCGACAAACTCCAAGGTGGCTGACGCCGCGGGCTCCCTGGAGCTCGGCGAGGCCATCGCGTGCTGGCCGGCGGTCGTCGATCTGGTCCGGGCGGAGAACGCGATGCTGGCCGCGCTCCTATCCGACGCCCGCCCGGTCGCCGTGGGCGAGCGCGAGCTGACGCTGGCGTTCCCCGGCGGAGCGGCGTTCCTCAAGCGCAAGGCCGAGCAGGAGGATCACCGCCGCGTGGCGGGGGAGGCGCTCCAGGCGGTCACCGGCCAG
>DATBYI010000387.1:0-6434 GCA_036513815.1 Solirubrobacteraceae bacterium | reverse complement strand
CCGACAAACCTCTAGGAGGAGGACGCATGAGGAAGTACAAACGACCGCTGTGGGTGGCGAGCGCCGTGCTCGCAGCGCTCGTGCTGGCCGCTTGCGGGAGCTCGTCGAGTTCCAGCACGGCGTCCAGCACCGGCTCGGCTTCAACGAAGTCGAGCAGCACATCGACCGCCAGCAACAGCGGTACGGCCACCGTGGTGGAGGGCACCTTCCCGCAGTCGCTCGACCCGTCGATCGACTTCACCACCCAGGGCGGCGAGGTGCACTGGCTGACCTATCTCGGCCCGTACTCGTTCGCGCACGCCTCCGGGACCGCCGGCACCCAGATCATCCCGTCGGTCGCCACCGCCCTGCCCACCATCTCGGACGGCGGCAAGACCTACACGTTCACGGTCCGCAAGGGTCTGACGTACTCGAACGGCGCGCCGCTCAAGGCGTCGGATCTGACCTTCGCGATCGAGCGGGACCTGAAGCTCGGCTGGAGCGCCGCCAGCTTCCTGACGACCACGATCCAGGGCGCGACCGCCTACTCGGCGGGCAAGGCGTCGACGATCTCTGGCATCACGACCAACGACGCGACCGGGCAGACCACGATCCATCTGGTCTCGCCCTACGGCGCGTTCCTCGACGTGCTTGCCGTGCCGGGCGTCAGCTATCTGCCGCCGACGACGCCGATGAAGCCAGAGCCGAACAACCCGCCCGTCGGGTTCGGCCCGTACGTGATCAAGAACGTCGTCCCGAACGCCTCGTTCGAGCTCGTCAAGAACCCGAGCTACACGTCGCAGGCGATCCCGGGCATCCCCGCGGGTCATGTCAACGTGAACGTGAGGGTCGAGTCGAACACCACGACCGAGGCTTCCGACGTGCTGAACAACTCCGCGGACGTGTTCGACTGGGGCGACACGATCCCGCCGGCGCTGATCCAGCAGGTGACCGCGCTGACGAGCCGATTCAAGTCGATCCAGACCAACAAGACGTTCTACTGGTTCCTGAACACCACCGAGAAGCCGTTCAATAACGCGCTGGCGCGCGAGGCCGTGCAGATTGCGGTCGACCGGCCGGCCCTGGCCAGGCTCGGTAGCGGCCAGCTGGTGCCAGGCTGCTATCTGCTCCCGCCGCAGATGACGGGCCACCCGACGCAGCCGTGTCCGTATGGCATCGACCCGGCCTCGTCGCCCAACCTGGCTGAGGCGAAGAAGCTCGTCCAGCAGTCGGGCATGGCCGGGCAGGCCGTTACGGTCTGGGCTCAGAACCGCCAGCCTCGCCTTCAGTGGTGCGAGAACTTCGCGGCGACACTGAACGCGATCGGGTTCAAGGCGACGCTCAAGCCGATCGCCGACGCGGAGTACTTCTCGACGATCGAGACGCTGAAGAACCATCCGCAGGCGGGCTTCGCCGACTGGCAGCAGGACTTCCCGAACCCGACCGACTTCTACCAGAATCTCGTCGACGGTCGGGCGATCCTGCCGGTCGGCAACTCCAACTACGAGGAGGTCAACGACCCGCACATCCAGTCGACGCTTGACTCTCTGTATCCGGTGCCCGGCACTCAGATCCAGAGCGTGGCGTCGAAGTGGGCGGCACTCGACTACTACGTGACGCAGAAGGCGTACGTGGTGCCGTTCGGGTACCTGTCCTCGCCGGAGTTCGTCTCCGACCGGGTCAATTTCAGCTCGCTGGTGTTCAGCCCCTTGGAGGGCAACGACTTCAGCTCGCTGCAATTCAAGTAACGAAGTAACGGCGCCAAGACGGCTCGGGGATCGAGGTCCCCGGGCCGTCACCGCCAGCGAAGGAATTCCTTAGGCTTCAGTCGCCATGAGCGTAAGCCCCAGCCACGATTCACAGGTCGAGGTCGTTCCGGAGCTGCACGACTGGGGGGAAGTTGCCGGCGAAGAGATCCCGCCCGGTCTCGGTCCGTACCGCCTGGCCTGGCGGCGCCTGAAGCGCAACAAGGTCGCACTGGCTTTCGGCGGCCTGTTCCTGGTCATCGTCATCCTGTGCGTCCTCGCTCCGGTGTACGCGAACGACATCGCGCACACCGGCCCGAACGACGAGCACGTTGACACCGCGCTGAACCAGTTCGGGCTGCCGATCGGGCCGACCTGGCACGCCCATTTCTTCTTGGGTGCCGACAACGTCGGCCGGGACGTCGCTGTTCGGCTGCTCTACGGGGGCCGCACCTCGCTTCAGATCGGCGCGGAGGCGACGCTGATCACGATCATCTTCGCCACGCTGCTCGGGATCGTCGCCGGCTATTTCCGAGGCCCGCTCGATGGCTTGATTTCCCGGGCCTTCGAGCTGATTTGGGCCTATCCCGTGTACCTACTGGGGATCGCCCTCGGCGTGGTGCTCGCCATCAGCGGGCTCGACCTCGGCCTGTTCAAGCTGAGCGGCAACTCCCTCCAGATCCCGGCCATCATCATCGGGTTCATCTACATCCCGTACGTCGGCAAGGCGGTGCGAGGTCAGGTCCTTGGCCTGCGCGAGCGGGAGTTCATCGACGCCGCGCGCCAGCAAGGGCTCGGACACACGCGGATCATGTTCGGTGAGATTCTCCCCAACGTCGCGTCGACGATCCTCGTCTTCATCCCGCTGATCATGGCCAACGCGATCCTGACCGAGGCGGGCCTGTCGTTCCTGGGTGCCGGGGTGCGCCCGCCGAACGCGTCGTGGGGGACGATGATCGGGGACGGGATCGGGCTGCTGCCCGCCGCCGTCCACACGATGTTGGTGCCGGGGATCATGCTCGTCCTGTGCGTGCTTGGCATCAACGTGTTCGGCGACGGCGTGCGCGACGCGCTCGACCCGCGAGCGAAGATCCGGATCGAGCACTGATGGCCCCGACGGAGTACTGATGGGCCGTTTCGTCGTCCGTCGCGGGTTGTCGATGATCGGGGTGCTGTTCGCGATCTCCATCCTCACCTTCCTGATCTTCACCGCGATACCCGATCCGGCCCTCCGGCTGGCCGGCCGGTTCCCAACTCCCGCGACGATCGCGCACATCAACCACCAGTGGGGATTCGACCGTCCCGTCTTCATCCGGTACGTGCTGGTCATGAAGCTGATCTTCACCGGTCAGATCATCTCCTACACCCAGCAGTTGAACGTCGTGCACCAGATCTGGATCGACCTGCCGGTGACCGCGTCACTAGCGATCGGCGCCGGGGTCATCTGGCTGTCGATGGGAATCCTGTTCGGCGTGCTCAGCGCTTGGCGCGCCGGCCACTGGCTTGACCGCGCCCTGACCGTGCTGTCGTTGGTGGGCGTGTCGATGCCGGTGTTCTTCCTCGGGGCGGTGCTCTCGTACTACCTGGGCGACAAGTGGGGGATCCTGCCCGCGGGTGACTATGTCTCGTTCGCGACTAGCCCCTGGCAATGGTTCGAGCACTTGATCCTGCCGTGGTTCGCGCTCTCCGTGCTGTTCATCGGTGTGTACTCGCGCGTGCTGCGCTCCACGATCCTCGACACGATCAACGACGACTACGTGCGCACGGCGAAAGCCAAGGGCTTGACCGAGCGCCAAGTGATGGTCCGCCACGTGCTCCGGAACAGCCTGATCCCGATCGTCTCGCTGTTCGGGCTCGACTTCGCCGCGGTCATCGGCGGTGGCGCGATTTTGACCGAGACCGTTTTCAACCTGCACGGCGTCGGGCAATACGCCGCTCAGTCGGTGGAGGCGCTCGACATCCCGCCCGTGCTCGTGATCACGATGTTCGGCGCGTTCATGGTGGTGCTGATCGGCGCCATCGTCGACATCCTGTACGCGGTGCTCGACCCGCGGATCCGGCTATGAGCTTCGACGGTCACGCGCCGGCCCGTGGGCAGGGGCAAGCGGATCATGACGGGCACCTGCTCGACGTCCAGGACCTCAGGGTCTCGTTCCGCACCGAGGACGGGGTGGTGCAGGCGGTCGACCGTGTGTCGTTCTCGATCGACCGCGGCGAGATCCTGGCGATCGTCGGCGAGTCCGGCTCTGGTAAGTCGGTAACCGCGATGACGCTCATGGGCCTGACCCGCGGGCCGAACACGCGGTTTGAGGGTCGGGCCCTGTTCGAGGGCAACGACGTCGTCGGCGCCTCCGAAGAGGAGCTGCGCCGGATCCGTGGCGCACAGATAGCGATGGTCTTCCAGGACCCGATGGCCTCGCTCGATCCCGTGTACCGGGTGGGCGATCAGATCGTCGAGCAGATCCGGGTGCACGACCGGAGCATCTCCAAGCCGGCCGCGATGGAGCGCGCGGCGGAGCTGATGGCGCGCGTTGGGATCCCTCGCGCCGGCGATCGCTTGCGTTCCTATCCGCATGAGTTCTCGGGCGGGATGCGACAACGCGTGATGATCGCGATGGCGCTGTCCTGCTCGCCCAAGCTGCTGATCGCCGACGAGCCGACGACCGCGCTCGATGTGACGATCCAAGCGCAGATCCTCGACGAGCTACGCAAGCTGCGCGAGGAGACAGACGCCGGGGTCATCCTGGTCACCCACGACCTCGGCGTGGTGGCCGACATCGCCGACCGGGTCGTGGTGATGTACGCGGGCCGGGTGGTCGAGCAGGGGACGCTCGATGAGATCTTCTACGACCCCCAGCACCCGTACACGTGGGGGCTGCTGGGCTCGATCACCCGCGTCGACCGCGACCGCACGGCGCGCCTGCCCGCCATCCCCGGGCTGCCGCCCTCGCTGCTGCGCCCGCCGGAAGGTTGCCATTTCCGTCCGCGCTGCCCGCACGCGTTTGACCACTGCATGGAGGTACCGGAGCTGAAGGCACGGCTGCCCGAAGCGCGTGCGCACCTCGATCGTTGCTGGCTCGAGCCCGAGCGCAAGCGAAAGCTCCGTCAGGTGGGCGATCGGATCGGGCTGGCCAGCGAGGAGACGGTGATCTCGTGAGCGTCGAGGTCCATTCGCGGGACGCCGCGCCGTCGCCGGGCCCGCAGGACGGAAATCCCCTGCTCGAGGTCGAGCACCTGCGCGTGCTGTTCCCGGTCAAGTCGGGCGCGGTGGTGAGCCGCACGGTCGGACACGTACACGCGGTGGACGACGTCTCGTTCGAGCTGCGAGAGGGCGAGACGCTGGGGATCGTCGGCGAGTCGGGCTGCGGCAAGACGACCCTGATCCGGGCCCTCGTGCGGCTGGTCAACGCCACCGACGGGGCGATCCGCTTCCGGGGCGGGGAGATCACCAAAGCAGGCCGCAAGGAGCTCGAGCCGATCCGCCGCCAGATGCAGATGGTCTTCCAGGATCCGCAGTCCTCGCTCAATCCGCGCAAGCGGGTGGCGCAGATCCTCGCCACGCCGCTGCGGATCCGCGGCGTCCCGCGGGAGCGGATCGAAGCCGAGACGCGCGGCCTGCTCGACAAGGTGGGCCTCCAGGCGGAGCACGTCAACCGGTTCCCGCACGAGTTCTCGGGGGGTCAGCGTCAGCGCATCGGGATCGCGCGCGCGCTCGCGCTCGATCCCAAGCTGATCATGCTCGACGAGCCGGTGTCGGCCCTCGACGTCTCGATCCAGGCGCAGGTGATCAACCTGCTCGACGAACTCCAGGACGAGCTTGGGCTCTCCTACGTGTTCGTCGCCCACGACCTGAGCGTCGTGCGCCACGTCTCGGATCGGATCATCGTTATGTACCTCGGCAAGCTGATGGAGGTCTCGCCGGCCGAGGAGCTCTACGCCAAGCCGATCCACCCGTACACGTCGGCCCTGCTGGGAGCGATCCCCATCCCCGATCCCGAGGAGAACCGCGCGCGGGAGCGCCCGATCATCGCCGGCGAGCCTCCCAATCCGATCAGCCCGCCGACGGGGTGCCGCTTCCACACCCGCTGCCCGCGCGCGACCGACGTGTGCCGCACGATCGAGCCGCAGCTGACCGAGTACGCGAACGGGCATCTGGCCGCGTGCCACCATCCCCAGCACGTAAGCAACGCCGAGATCGCGGGGGCGAGCCGTTCCCCGGCGACCCCGAAGAGCGCCGGCGAGGAGCGCCCCGAGCCTGAGGGCGCTTCGCCCTTCGCGACGCCCGATGCCGGGCCCGGCGCCTAAGGGGTAAGTCCTAAGAAGTAAGGGGTGCCGGGGCCGAACTGGCTGCGTTCTCCCGATGTCAAATCGGGCCTCTCAGCTCATCCTCAATGCAGTGAAGAACCAGGATTCGTTCGAGAGGAGCGAGCAATGTATGTCAACGTATCCCAGGCACTCGCGTCAGAGCACATCGCAGACGTCGTCCGTGACAGCGAACGGCGCCGGCGCGTCCACGACGCCGAGTCCGGCCGCCGCTCGATCGTCCGCCGGGCCTACTCGCGATACTTCGGTCGTGCGCGCGAGGGTCACTTCGAGCCGGTTCGTCGGCCGGGCGGCCGAGCTGGCGGAGCTGGAGCACGCCCTGCTTGAGGCCACCGAGCAGCGCCCGTTCGTGGCGCTGCTCGGCGGCGAGTCGGGGGTGGGTAAGAC
>DATBYI010000386.1:0-3469 GCA_036513815.1 Solirubrobacteraceae bacterium | reverse complement strand
GACGAAGTTCTCTGACGCGATCATCTCGAGCGTGCGCTGCTGTCGCTCGAGCTCGTTGGCCAGCACCTCCGCGATCTCCGGATCGACCTCGGATAGAGGCCGATTGAAGAAGTCGGGCGGGAGGTCTGGCGGGGTCACTCGAGATCTGACCTTAGCAACGGGAACGGTCGATCAAGTTATCGTCGCGCGACCATTCGGCCCTGAGCCCGCGCCCCCCGCGGGAGTCCGACTCCGCCACCGACTCCGCCCCCCCGCGGGAGCCCGACTCCGCCACCGCGGGAGCACGACTCCGCCACCGACGCGCGCCACCGCCGGACCTCAGCTCCGCCGGGCCGCCACCACCGCCAGATCGCCCTCCTCCCACGCCACCGCCGGCGTGAATCCGGCTTCCCGCAACCACCCGAGCTGATCGGCCAGCGAGCTCGGCCGATCGTACCCGGGCGTCAGCGGTGTGACCGCCTCAGAAGGGTCGACGGGCACGATCACGTCTCCGAGCACGAACAAGCCGCCGGGACCGAGCACCGAGCGAACCCGAGAGAACAACTCGGCCTTGCCGGCGTCATCCAGGTGATGGACGGCAAGGGCGCTCGCCACCACGTCAAACGGTCCCGGAGGCAACGGCTCCTCGATCCGGCCCACGCGCAGATCCACCCGCGCGGAAGGCAGCCCGCCCCGCGCCGCCTCCAGCATCCCCTCGTTCTCGTCGATCCCCACTAACAGCGCGTCCGGATGGCGGGATAACAACCGACGCGCCGTCTCGCCCGTGCCGGTTCCCAGCTCGAGGATGCGTCGCGCCCCGGAGCCGGAAGCGTCCGCCACCGAATCCTGGAAGCGGTCGTAGGCCGGGAGGTCCTCGCGGATCTCGTCCGCGTACGAGCTGGCATCGAAGTGGTACTGCCAGTGAAGCGCCTCGGTCAGCTCGCGCTCGCTCACCGCACCGGCGCGCACGACGCGCCACTCACCGTCCTCCTCGTAGTGGCGAAGGTCGACGACCGTCGAGGGCGTCCCTGGCAACTCGCCCCCGTCGATGACCAGATCGACCGCCGAGCGCAGCAGCGCAGGGACATCCGAGAGCCGGCGGGGATCGGGGCCGCCGGCGAGGTTGGCGCTCGACTGGAGCACCGGCCGGCGCACGCCCGCGAACCGGGGCACGTCGGGCACGCGGACACCGATCGTCGAGAGATCCCGGCCGCACGCGAGCGGAAACCGCCCCGAAGGGTTGCCCACCAACACCGATACAGCCCCGGGAAGCAGCCGCTCAAGACCGTCGCGAGTGGTCGGGCCGATCTCCGGGAGCGCAGCAAACGCCGCCTCGAGATCGAAGAACATCACCGCCGAGGGCTTGTCGAGGCTCCGCCGCTTCAGCAGGTACAGCCGCTCGACCGCGAACCGATCGCCCGGGTCGCAGGCCAGGCCGTACACCGTGTCGGCCGGGAACACCGCGATGCCCCCATCCGCGAGGCACTGCTCGAGCGCGCTGGCGTCCGTCAAGGCCTCGCGACGACCACGCGTTCGCGGCCGGCCAGATCGTCCAGGATCGACACCGATCCGAAGCCGGCGTCACGAGCCAGCGACGCGACCCACTCGGGCAGCCCGACCTCGAGCGCCACCAATGGGACCTCGGACACCATCGGCAACAGCCGGCGGACCAGGTCCAGACCGTCCGGACCGGAGAACACCGCGCAGGCCGGCTCGTAGACGGCGATCTCGGGATCGAGTTCGACGGCCTCGGCCACGTAAGGCAGGTTGGCCAGCACGGCATCAAACGGCCCATCAACCCCGTCGAGCAGGTCTGCCAAAACAAACTCGACGTCGAGCCCCAAGCGCGAGGCGTTCTCGCGTGCCACCACCAGCGCGTCCGCGCTGACATCGGTCCCGACAACAACCAAGTCCGGCCGCTCGTCTTTCAAGGCCAGCGCCACCGACCCGCTCCCAGTCCCGACGTCCACCACGCGGGCGCCGGGCGGCAACGACAGGCCCACCTCGACCAGTAGCTCGGTCTCCGGCCGCGGGATCAGCACGCGGCGATCGACCCGCAGCCGTATCCGCCGGAAGTCCTTATATCCCAGGATGTAGGCCACGGGCTCGCGGGCGACCCGGCGCGCCACCAACGCGTCGAAGCGCGAGAGCACCTCCGCGTCGAGCGGCACGTGAGCATCCACGACCAAGCGCTCCCGCCCCGCCTCGAGGACCGACGCGAGCAGCAACTCGGCGTCGAGCCGCGGGGTATCGCAGCCGGCCGTCGCGAGCGCCGAGGTGGCGTCACGTAGAGCGTCCGCGATGGTTATCGCCCCCACGGCGGACGCCTCAGACACTGGCTGCCTTTTCCTCGAGGCGCCGGCGCTTCTCGTCATCCTGCAAAGCACCGGTCAACTCGTCGAGCTCCCCTAGAAGGATCTCGTCGAGGTTGTGCAGGCGCAGGCCGATCCGGTGGTCGGTCACCCGCCGCTCGGGGAAGTTGTAGGTGCGGATCTTCTCGGCTCGCTCGCCGGTCCCAACTTGCGCCGCGCGCGACGCGGCCACCTCGGCCTGCTGCTCGGCCAAGGCGCGCTCGTAGAGCCGGGCGCGGAGGACGCGCATCGCCCGCTCGCGGTTCTGAAGCTGTGACTTCTCGTCCTGCATCGAGACGACGATCCCCGTCGGCCTGTGGGTGATTCGGACCGCCGAGTCGGTCGTGTTCACGGACTGGCCGCCCGGCCCGGTGCTCCGGTACGTGTCGATCTGGAGATCGCCGGGGTCGATCTCGACCTCGACCTCCTCGGCCTCCGGCAGCACCGCGACGGTCGCCGTCGAAGTGTGGATCCGGCCCTGGGACTCGGTCTCCGGCACCCGTTGGACCCGATGGGTGCCGCCCTCGAACTTGAACACCGAGTACGCCCCGTCGCCCTTCACCGCGAACGTGTACGTCCCCTCGCCGATAGACAGCGGCTCGACCGTATACCCGCGCCGTTCCGCGTACCGGGTCAGCATCCGATACAGATCGCCGGCCCACAGCCCGGCCTCTTCGCCGCCGGGACCGGGCCGGATCTCGACGATCACGTTCTTGTCGTCGTTCGGGTCGCGCTCGACCATGGCCAGCCGGATCTCGTCCTCGAGCTCGGCCAGCCGCGTCCGCGAGGAGTCGAGCATCTCCCGCAGCTCGGCGTCGTCGCCGTCCTCGGCCAGCAGCTCCCGGGCGCCTGCAAGGTCGTCCGCCGAGCGCCGGTACTCGGAGGCCAGCCGGGCAGCCGGCTCGAGCTCGCGGTAGGCGCGGCTCGTCGCGGCAAATAGCTGCCGGTCGCCGATCACTTCCGGGTCGGAAAGATTCTGCTCGAGCTCGCCGAAGCGAGACTCGATCTGTGCCACCAGCTCATCGATCATCTCTGATGACCGAGTGTAGGTCCGCCCGCGGCCCGCGGGTCGGAAGACTCACGCTACGACTTCGAGCCCGATCAGATCCGCGGCCGACACGCCGGAGCCTTCCTGGCGC
>DATBYI010000385.1:0-11406 GCA_036513815.1 Solirubrobacteraceae bacterium | reverse complement strand
GGGTCGCGCCTGGGAAGGCGCCACCGATCGGCGCCGCGCCCAACGGCCCGCCGCCCAGCTGCTGCTGGGTCATTGCGTCGCGCGCGCACTGCTCGCACAGGCCCCCCTGGCGCCGCTCCCCGCCGGCCACGAACATGACGTTCACGGCTGCCGGGCGCTCGCCACAGAGGTCGCACAGGCGCAAGCTTTCAGTGTTCTGATTCTCAAATTCCACGGTTTACGCGTTCCAATCTATGGATTGCAGATCTAAGTCTCTATGACTTAGATTTTAGCGGCCCGATGGCGAGATGTACGACCGTGTCGGCGGCGTCTGCGGCGGCGCCTTGTGGCGGCCATCGACCGGACCGTGCGCGCGGGCGGAGGTTGCCTCGATGCAGCCGCGCAGGTGTCTCTCTTCAGCCTAGTACGCGTCGTCGGGGCGTCGGGAACGTAGTCTTCCCGGCCCGATGGTCGATCTGCCCGCCACGCACGACTGGAAGGAGCCGGGGTTCGCCTCTCGATGGGAGGCGCTGGCCGAGCAGGTGAACCCGGTTCGCCAGGAGCAGCTCGACCTGCTCCTCGGCTTGTTGCGCCACGAGGGCCCAGGGACCGTGCTCGATCTCGGCGTCGGCTCGGGACTCGTGGCCGAGATGGTGCTCGAAGCGCTGCCAGAGGCGCAGGTCGTCGGCCTCGACTCCTCGCCGGCGATGCTCGATCTCGCTCGCGACCGCCTCGCCCGGTTCCCGGGTCGCGCCACGATGATCGAGGCGGATCTGGAGACGGTCACCGTGGCGGCGTGTCTGGCCGGTCCGGGTCCGATTCACGCGGTGATCTCGGTCCAGACGCTTCACAACCTCGAGCCCGCCGCGCATCGCCGGATGCTCGCGTCGACCGCGGAGGCGATGGCGCCAGGCGGGATGCTCGTGATCGCGGACCGCTACGCCGCCGCGCCCGAGCTGTTCGGAGCATTCGGCGTCGTCTGGAATCGTCTCGGCATCGACGAAGGCGCCACGTTCGACGAGCACAGGGAGAAGCTCCGCGCGCACGGGGACCGGCCGGTGTCACTGGCCACGGAGCTGCAGTGGCTCGATGAGACCGGATTCGACGCGGCCTGCTTGCAATGCCTCGCCAACCGCGCCGTTGTCGTCGGCCGTCGCCGCCTCCAGGCGCTCTGACGCGGATCTCGTCTACCGCGTTCGACCGACCGCACGTGGACGACGTCGACATCGTCATCCGCGGTCACCTCGAGGAGCCGCGGATCGCCAACTCGGGCTAGCTTACATACCGTCGCTGCGCGGCCGGATGCGCGCGTTCGAGGACGTCGGCGCCTGCGTGAGCGAGCTCCTCGCCGACGCGTCGGTCAGCGAGCGCGTCGCGGTCTAGCCGGGCGCACCTTTATCGACCCGCCCGAGCGGGTAACGGCGTGCGGGTGAGGCTCACCTTCGACGACGGTCCCGACCCGGTGTGGACGCCCCGCCTGCTCGATGTGCTCGCGGCGGGGGACGCGCGGGCGACGTTCTTTCCGATCGCTCCGCGGGCGGCCGCGCATCCCAACCTGATCGCGCGCATGCGCGCGGAGGGCCATGGGATCGGCCTGCACTGCGATGAGCACGTCCGCCACTCGGCGCAGACCGAGGCCTGGGTCACGCGCGACACGGAGCGCGCGCTCGAGCGCCTCACGGTCCTCGGAATCGCGCCCAACCGCTGGCGGACGCCGTGGGGCGATACCGCACCGTTCACGCGCGACGTCGCCGACGCCCACGGACTGACTCTCACGGGCTGGACGCTCGACACACACGACTGGCGCGGTGACAGCGCAGCCACGATGTTCGACGCCACGCGCGGCGGTCTGACCGGGGACGCGATCATCCTCGCCCACGACGGCATCGGGCCGGGAGCGCGGCGCGGCGACGCTCGCGAGACGATCGCCTACACGGCGCGGGTCATCGAGTTCGCCCGCGGGACCGGCCTGGAATTGGAGGCGCTCGCGTGAGCGCGCTCAACCGTGACGACGTGCCCCACCTCGATGACGTCCTGCGCGACATCGCCGCTGGCGCGGCGGAGCGCGACGGCGCCGCCGTCCTCGCGTTTCCCGAGGAGCCGATCGCGCAGCTTGAGCGGGCCGGGGCGCTCGCCTTCAACGCCCGCCCGGGCTTGACGCGGCCCGCCGCCGCCGAGGAGCTGGGACTCGTCCGCCGGGTTGCCGCCGCCGACGGGTCGGTCGGCCGTATCTTCGACGGTCACCTCAACGCGGTCGAGCGCCTGGCCGTCCAAGCGCCGCCCGAACTGCGCGACCGCGAGCTCGCCGCCGTGCGGGCCGGGCGCCTGCGGGCCGGCGTATGGGGCGGAAGCCCGCTTCCCAGCGAGGGGCCGCCGGCCGGGATCCGCCAGGCCACTGACGGGGAGGTTCTGCGCGGCGTCAAGACGTTCTGCTCGGGTGCCGGCGGACTGCACCGGGCGCTCGTGCTCGCCGGCGACGGCGATGGACCGCCCAGCGCGGTGTGGATCGATCTGACCGACGAGGCGCGCGTCGAGATCGACGCGGGGTGGTATCGCTCGCACGGCCTGCGCGCGTCGGTGTCGCATCGCGTCGTCTTTCACGACGCGCCGGTGCTCGCCCGCTTCGGGCCTCCCGGCGGGCTGTCGGTACACCCCTGGTTCTCGCGTGACGCGCTGCGTACGGCGGCGAGCTGGGCGGGGATGGCCGACACCGCGGTCGACGCGGCGCTGGAAACTCTCGCCGCGCGTCCGTCCGGAACCGAGCTCGAGGCCCTCGCGGCCGGGCGCATCTTGACCGCCGGTCGGACGATCGACGTGTGGCTCGAGCACGTGGCCGCGGCCATGGACGTGGTCAGCGACGACCTCCCGGCCGTCGCCCTGCACGCCCGGGCCGCCATCTCCGATACCTGCCGGACGCTGCTCGATGAGGCCGCGCGCGCCTGCGGGTCGGGGCCGTTTGCGCGAGCCGAGGCGCTTGATCGCGCGCGGCGCGACCTCGAAGTGTTTCTCCTTCAACACCGGCTCGACCCGCTGCTCGCGCGGGCCGGAAGCGCCGCCCTGGCCGACCGATGAACCGGATGACACTCAGCGACTTCGAGGCGCGCTACCGGGCCGACCCCGATCCGTGGGGCTACACGACGAGCGCCTACGAACGCGACAAGTACGCCGCGACCCTCGCGGCCTGCGGGCCCGGCCCGTTCGCGCATGCGCTCGAGCTCGGCGCCTCGATCGGCGTGTTCAGCGCGATGCTCGCCCCGCACTGCGATCGGTTGACGACGATCGATGCCGCCCCGACGGCGGTCCAGCTCGCGCGCGAGCGACTCGCGAACACGCCGGGCGTCCAGATCATCCTTGGAACAATTCCCGGCGCGATCCCGGACGGCCCGTACGACCTCGTCGTCGCCTCGGAGATCCTCTATTACCTGGCCGCCGACGAGCTCGAGGCGACGCTTGACCGGCTCCACGCCGAGACACGGCCGGGAGCGCGGATCGTCGCCGTCCACTGGCGACCGGGTGGTCCCGAGCGCCCGCTGGGCGCCGACGACGTCCACGCGATGCTCCGGGGTCAGCCTTGGCTTCAGGCCGTTGTTCGCGCCGACACCGATGACTATCGGCTCGACGTGCTGGAGCGCCCATGAGCGAGCGCTACGAATGGCTGATCATCGGCGGCGGCCCCGCCGGGATCGCTGCCGCCCGGGGCTATCGGGACGCCGGAGGTGGGGGCAGCGTGGCGATCATCACCGACGAGCACCGCATGCCGTATCGCCGTCCGCCGCTGACCAAGGAGCTGCTGCGCGGCGAGATTGGCGAGGACGAGCTGCCCATCGAATCCGAGGACTGGCTGCGCGAGGAGAGGATCTCGCTCATCAGCGGCCGCGCGGTCAGCCTCGACGCCGACCGCCGCGAGGTGATGATGTCCGGTGGGCGCGGGCTCGAGTACGGCGACGCGCTGCTCGCCACGGGAGCGGAGCCGATGCGCATGCCCGTGCCTGGAGCCGACCACCCCGGCGTGCGAGTCATCCGCACCCTCGATCACGTGCGTGAGCTGATCGCCCGGCTGGGCGACGGCGACCCGGTCGTCGTCATCGGGTCGGGTTTCATCGGTTGTGAGATCGCCGCCTCGCTGCGGCAACGCGGCCACCCCGTCACGCTCATCTCCGACGAATCCGAGCCCAATGCGGCGCGGCTGGGCGAGGCGGCGGCCCGAAGGATCCGCGGCTGGCTCGAAGCCGAAGGCGTCGACCTGCGCCTGGGTGCTGCGGTCGAGAGCATCGCGCCCGGGTTCATCGTGACCGGCGGTGACGCGAAAGTCCGGGCCCCGGTTCTCGTCATGGCCGGCGGAGTCGCGCCCCGCGCCGAGCTCGCCGCCTCGGCCGGCCTCGAACTTGAGAGCGGCGCCGTCCCGGTCGACGCCCACCAGCGCACGGCGAGGCCGGGCCTGTACGCCGCGGGCGACGTCGCCTTCGCCGAGAATGCGACCGCCGGGCGTCATCTCCGCGTCGAGCATTGGGGCGATGCGCTCGGGCAGGGCGAGGTTGCCGGTCGCAACGCGGCGGGCGCCGACGCCGTCTGGGATGCCGTGCCCGGCTTCTGGTCGACGATCGGCGAGCACGTCCTCAAGTACGCCGCGTGGGGCGACGGCTTCAACGCCTCCCGGTTCGAGGACCATGGGGACGGCGCCTTCACGGTCTGGTACGGGCGGGAAGGGACGATCGTCGGCGTCCTTACCCACGAGCGCGACGAAGACTACGAGAGCGGCTCGGAGCTCATCGGCAAGGGAGCGCCATGGCGCTAGAGGCAATCGTCGTCATCCCGGCACGCGATGAGGAGGCCCGCATCGCCGCCTGCCTTGAGGCGCTCGCCGCCCAGACGCTCTCGAGCTTCGAGACGATCGTCGTCCTCGACGCGTGCGCGGACGCCACCGGGGAGGTGACCAGGCGCACGGCCGAGCGCCTCGGGCTGACCGTCGACCTCGTCCGCGGCCCAGGCGAGGGCAGCGGTCCGGCGCGCCGGCTTGGCATGGACCTCGCCGCCGAGCGGCTCCTCGCCGCCGGCATGCCCGACGGACTCATCGCCGGCACGGACGCGGACACCTGCCCGGCGCCGAACTGGCTCGAGCGCCAGCTCGCTCACGTCCGCGCCGGCGCCCACGTCGTGGCTGGCCGAATCGAGCTCGACCCCGCCGAGCGCAGAGAGCTTCCCCACGGGACCCTGCGCCGTCGCGAGCGCGACGCCGCCCGGCGCCTCGAGCACGTGCGGCGAATCGACGCCGGCGCCGAGCATCATCACTTCGCCGGCGCGTCGCTCGGCGTGACCGCGGCCGTCTACCGGTCCGTCGGCGGCATCGAGCCGCTCACCGCGCTCGAAGATGCCGCCTTCGCCGATCGTCTGGCCGCGCACGGCGTTTCGATCCTGCGCGCGACCGACGTAGAGGTCCACACGTCGGCGCGGCGTTCGGGACGCGCGCGGCGCGGTCTGTCGATCGATCTCGAGGTCTCGCTGTGGTCCGAGCGCCGGCGCTATGACGCGACCGACTTCCCCCTCGATCGGCTGAAACGGCTCAAACGCGACACGTCGATCGCCGTCGTCGTCCCGACCAAGGAGTGCGCCGCGACGATCGCTGACGTGCTCGCGCGGACGATCGGTCCCGCGGCTCGGGCAGGTCTCGTCGACGAAATCGTCGTCATCGACGCCGCCTCGGCGGACGGCAGCGCCGAGGTTGCGGAGGCGGCCGGCGCGCGCGTCGTTCAGGAGGACGAGGTGCTCGCCGAGGCCGGGCCGGCGCTCGGCAAGGGCGATGCCATGTGGCGCTCGCTCGCCGTCACCGCAGCGGACATCGTGTGCTTCCTCGACGGCGACACGGCAGACCCCGACCCTTGCCATCTCCAGGGCCTCATCGGCCCGCTCCTCCTCGATCCGGACATCGTCCTCGTCAAGGGCTCGTTTGAGCGCCCCTTCGTTCGCGACGGCGTCGAGCTGCCGCACGAAGGCGGCCGGGTAACCGAGCTCATGGCACGGCCCCTGCTCAACCTCTACGAGCCGCGGCTGGCCGGGTTCATGCAACCGCTCGCCGGTGAGTTCGCCGCCCGTCGCGAGCTGCTCGAGGCGATTCCCTTCCCGGCTGGCTACGGCGTCGAGATCGCCGTCCTGATCGACGCCCTGGGCCAATGCGGGCTCGACGCTCTCGCCGAGTGCCACCTCGGCGTGCGCCACAACCGCCACCAGCCGCTCCGCGCCCTCGGCGAGATGGCCTACGCCGTGCTCGCCGCGGTTGAGCGCCGGATCGGTGACGGCCGGGCCGTTCTCGGTGGTCACTACCTGCGTCCATGGGAGGACGGCACGGTTGTGCAGGTGGCCCTGCAGGAGCGCCCGCCGCTGGCCGGGCACACGCCGGCGAGAATTCTCGCGCGGAGCCGGAGCTAGTCATCCAGCCTTACTGGCTGGAGTTCCTCAACCAGCCTTTGCGGGCGAAGAAGAACCAGAAGCCGCCGACCGAGGCGAGCAGCGACCCGAGGCCGAGCACGAAGAACGACCACGTGTGGTTCAGGATGTGCCCGGTCAGGAACGCGAAGTTCTGACCGAAGAAGCCGGTCAGGAACGACAGCGGCAGGAAGATCGTGGCGATGACCGTCAGCTGCTTGGCAATCTCGCCCTGGCGGTTCGCGACCGTGGAGAGGTACATGTCGGTGGCGCCGCTCAGCAGGTCGCGGTAGGAGTCGACGAGTTCAGACGTCCGGACCACGGTGTCGTAGAGGTCCCGCAGGTAGAGCAGGTCGTCGGGCTCCATC
This sequence comes from Solirubrobacteraceae bacterium, assembly GCA_036513815.1. GTDB lineage: Bacteria > Actinomycetota > Thermoleophilia > Solirubrobacterales > Solirubrobacteraceae > Palsa-465. The sequence goes on along the minus strand of DATBYI010000385.1, from coordinate 4,639 downwards.
CCGGGTAGGTGCGAAATCTCATCCGCATCGCGCGAGAAGAAGTCGCGCATCGGCGTCACCACGCGGCGTATCGCGATCAGGTCGCGCTTGAGCGAGAAGATTCGCTGCAGGCTCTGCTCGCGCGGCTTTTCGATCACGTCCTGCTCGATCTGGTCGATCGCGTCGTCGATCCGATCGAGCACTGGCACGTAGCTCGACAGGACCGTGTCGAGGATCTCGATGATCAGCTCCCGCTCTCGGGCCGGCGGCCGCCGCTTGGCGCGGGCACGCAGCTCGTCGAGCACCTTGAACGGACTCGGGTGGAGCGTCACCACCCAGCTGCTCGAGATCAGTAGGTGCACCTCGCGCAGCAGGTGCTCACCGGCGGCGGTGTGCTCGTCCACGCCGTAGATGACCATGCTCACGTACCCGTCGTAATGCTCGCGCTTGGGCCGCTCGGAGAAATTGCTGACGTCCTCGATTGTCAGCGGGTGCAGATGCAGCAGCTCACCGAGCCGGCCGAGTTGATCGGGCTGCGGGTCGTGCAGGTCGAGCCAGAAGAACTGATGGGCCTCCAGGTATCCGGGAACCTGGTCAAGGTCGTCCCCCTCGACCATGGGGCACGACGCGCCGCCGGAGCTCATGCCGCGCAGACTAGAACGGGATCCGGCGGAGCCGGAGACCAATCGCGCGCTGTGGTCCGGCGGCGGCACCAACGCGGTAAACACTTGTCGGCCTCTTCAGTGGGTATAGTCGCGTGCACATAGCCGAACCGCTGCGAACCAGACGCGGCGGACGGGGAGCCCAAGTCGTTGGGGCGAATCAGCCGGTGTTCCGGTTGTAGCGGTCGTTCAGAGGATCGCGAGCCCGTCAGCTAACCCCGTAGGCGCGGGACCGCGTGGGAGCTACATATGACGCCGCATTGGCATGCGCGCGCGTCGTCGCGAGGCGACTGGCGCGCACGCAACCTCGAAGCTCTATTCAGGCGTTATGCCGCCGGGGACAGGCGAGCGCGCGAAGCAATCATCGTGCGATTCCTGCCCTTGGCGCGTCGGGTGGCGCGCGAGTATGACGGACGTGGCGAGCCACTCGATGATCTCGTCCAGGTGGCCAGCGTCGGCTTGATCCGCGCGGTCGATCGATACTCGCCCGATCGAGGCGATGGGTTCGCCCCCTACGCACGGGCGATGATGGTGGGCGAGATCCGGCAGCACTTCCGCGATCGAACCTGGCGCGTGCATGTTCCGCGCCCGACGAGAGACCGCGCAGCCCAGGTGCTTCTCGCCGACGAGGCGCTCGTTCAGGACTCCAGTTCGACCCGGCCTGAGGCGATCGCGGAGTTCTTGCGTATCGCGCCTGAGGAGGTCATCGAGGCACGAGGTGCGCTCGATGCGTATCGGCCTGCGTCCCTCGACACGCCGCACGCCAGGCCGAACGGCGATTCGATGACGCTTCACGAGATCCTCGGCGCGGGCGATCCCGTGTACGAGCGGGTCGAGATGTCCGTCGGCGTCCGGCGCGCGCTCCTCGCGTTGAAGCCGCGCGACCGGAAAATATTGATGTTGCGGCTGGTTTGCGAGCTGACGCAGGAAGAGATCGCCAGCCGCATCGGGCTATCGCAGATGCAGATCTCGAGAATCTTGCGCAGTGCCGGTGAGTCCTTGACCGCGTCCTGCGGTCTGGCCGTGAGCGTAGGAGCGGCCTAGTCCCTGACACGCCGGTACGACCATGACGGACGCCTGGGCTCGAACCGGTAACACCGGCTTGGTCCGCGATCTGTCTGGGCGTCCTTAGGTTGCGTCTCGCAGCGCGGCGTCGGAGTCGGTCTCGGGTTGGGAGGTCAGCGGCTGTTTGTGACGGATGAGTAACGACGTTCCGGCGTCCGCACCAGCCCGTGGAGGCATCTGAGCCGCTGCGTAGGCGTCGAGCTCGTCGAGGGTCTCGTTCTTGAGCAGCGCCTGGGCTAGGGTCTCGAGTCGACCGCGGTGGTGGGTGAGCGCGGTCGTCACGTCGACGTGGGCGGTGTCGATGAGCTGACGCACCTCCTCGTCCAGGACGCGCTGGGTGGCCTCCGAGGCTTCGCCGGAGCTGCCGAAGAAGGATCCGCGTCCGTCCGCGGGTAGGACCCTGACGAATCCGATCGCCTCGCTCATTCCCCAGCGGCCGACCATCTGGCGCGCGATCGCAGTGACTTGGTCGATGTCGGATTCGGCTCCGGTGCTGATGGTGCCGAATACCGTCTCCTCCGCGACCCGGCCCCCGAGCGCGACCTTGATCTTGCCGAGCAGGTCCTCCCGGGTGTAGGAGACCTGGTCGTCGTCGGGCGCGGAGAGGGTGACGCCGAGGGCGGTGCCGCGGGGGATGATCGAGACCTTGCGTACGGGATCGGCACCGGGTGTGATCATCGCGACCAACGCGTGGCCGGCCTCGTGGTAGGCGGTCCGCTCGCGGTCCGCAGCGGACAGCACGATCCCGCGTGGAGCGCCGAGCAGGATCTTTTCCAGCGAGTCATTGAAGTCAGACGTCTGGACGGTGTGGTGGTTGCGACGCGCGGCGAGCAACGCCGCCTCGTTAGCGAGGTTGGCCAGGTCGGCGCCGACCATGCCGGGGGTCGTGGCGGCGAGCGCTTCCAGGTCGACGCTGGCCGCCAGCGGAATCGACCGAGTGTGCACCTCGAGGATCTGCCGCCGCCCAACGCGATCCGGTGGTTGGACGGCGACGCGGCGATCGAAGCGTCCTGGTCTCAGCAGCGCTGGATCGAGAATCTCGGCCCGGTTGGTCGCGGCCAGCACGACGACCGCCTCGACCGACTCGAATCCGTCCATCTCGGTGAGGATCTGGTTCAAGGTCTGCTCGCGCTCGTCGTTGGAGCCGGCGATCGATACCGAGCCCTGGCGGGAGCGTCCGACCGCGTCAAGCTCGTCGATGAAGATGATCGACGGCGCGGCTTCCTTGGCCTTGGCAAATAGATCCCGCACCCTCGAAGCTCCCACCCCGACGATCGCCTCGATGAACTCCGAGGCCGAGATCGAGAAGAACGCCGCGTGTGCTTCTCCTGCGACGGCCCGCGCGAGCAACGTCTTGCCCGTCCCGGGGGCGCCCGAGAGCAGCACGCCGTGGGGCATGCGTCCTCCGAGTCGCCCGTAGCGCGCGGGGTTGCGCAGGAAATCCACGACCTCGGTTAGCTCCGACTTGGCCTCGTCGATCCCGGCCACGTCGGCAAAGGTGATCGTGATCGTGGCCGGGTCGATCCGTCGTGCCTTGGAGCGTCCGAAGTTGCCCAGCGCGCCCATGCCCCCGCTCTTGGCGGCCCGGCGGAAGAACAGGACGAACAGCCCAACGATCAGCAACGTCGGTCCGAACCCGAGCAATATGGACTCGATCAGGGGCGTGGTCTCGGTCGTCGACTGGGCGTTGACCTGGACCCCCTCGGACCGCAGCAGCGCCGTCAACTGGTCGTTGTTCCAGAAGCTCGGAACCTGTGTGGCGAACAGGGTCGTCGGAGTGGCGTTCGCATCGGAGGACGGGTAGCGCACCGGCGACTTGAACGTTCCCTGGATCGTGTCGCCCTTGGAAGCGATCGCCGTCACTCGGCCGGACTGCACATCGGACAGGAAATACGGGCTGAACGGCACCCTCACACGCTGCTGGCCGCCGGGCGAGAACAGGAATACCGACGCCAGGTTGAAAGCCAGCAGTCCGACTCCGAACCAGATAAACCACCGAGAACGATGCGGTGCCTTGGGGTTGGCTGGTTCGGGCGCGCCGCGCCCGTCCGGGCTGGGCGCCACGCGCCACCCTCGGTGATCGTGGTGCATCCGTTTGCGGGGGTCGGGCCCTGAGCGGGAGTGTGTGGACATCACTCGTCGTTTACGAGGTGGGCGCGGATGGGTCGGCGCTATTGCGCTGGGGGTGCGGTGTCGTCTGGGGTGGCGGCATGTTCGTGGCCTCCGGTTGAGTAGGCGTCGACCATGTACTTGTCGCCGTGCAGAGCACTCATCACCTTGGTGAAGGCGACTCTCGCCGGGTTTCGTCGTCCGGGTTTGCGCTCGGCCGGCCTCCTGGATGTCGCGGACGGCCACGCTACATGCTCGTTCAGGTGAGGTGGCTCCGGGATGATTCCCGGCGCCGGCGATCGATCAGACTGGTTGGTGGCCATGAGGCACCAGCTCTCCGTTCGTAGAACCTGCGGTTGCGTCTGGGGTGGGGAACTCCCGGGCGGCTTTGCTCTCGCGGGCCAGGAATGCGCCGAGCTCGGCGATAGTGCTCATCAACGGCGCAGGGAAGACGACCGTCGAGTTCTTGTCGACGGCGACCTCGACCAGGGTCTGCAGGTTTCGCAGCTGGAGGGCGAGCGGGTGGGCCATCATCACGTCGGAGGCTTGCGCGAGTTCGCCGGCGGCGAGCGCTTCGCCTTGGGCGGCGATGATCTTGGCGCGCTTCTCGCGCTCGGCCTCGGCCTGGCGCGCCATCGCGCGTTTCATGCTCTCGGGGAGCTGGATGTCGCGGAGCTCGACGACCGTGACCTTGATTCCCCACTCCTCGGTCTGTACGTCGAGGATCTCGCGAATGTTCTGATTGATCGCGTCGGTCTCAGACAGCGTCTCATCCAACGTGTGACGCCCGACCACGGCGCGCAGCGTGGTCTGGGCGATCTGGC
>DATBYI010000384.1:0-6185 GCA_036513815.1 Solirubrobacteraceae bacterium | reverse complement strand
CCTGCTCCGACCGCTCGATGCGCCACACGATCGGTACCGCTGGCACTGCTTGTTTAGAGACGCCCTGAGAGCGGAGCTGCGCCGGGCCGAGCCGAAGCTTGCGCAGTCGCTCCACCGTCGCGCGAGCTCGTGGTACGACGGCCGCGGGGACGTCGACCGGGCGATCACGCATCTGGTGTCGGCCCACGACTGCGTCCGAGCGGGAGATCTACTGTGGGCCCACATCGTGGCCTACGTGACACAGGGACGCAACGAGATCGTCCAGAGGTGGCTCAGAAGCTTCAGCCACGACGAGCTCGCGGAACATGCCCCGCTCGCGCTCTCGGCCGCCCACAGCTTCCTGGCCGCCGGCGACGCCGCGCAAGCCAGGCACTGGGCCGTTGCCGCGGCGGCCGCGATGGACCGTGGACAGATGTCGCCAGGCACGGCATCGCTGACGGCCGGGCTCGCCGGAATCGAGGCGATGATGACGCGAGCCGGCGTCGGCGGCATGGAAGCGGCCGCTGCGCGCGTTTGCGCGCTCGAGCCGGACGACAGTCCGTGGCGCCCGATCTGCCTATTCCTCCATGGAACCGCTCTGCACCTCACCGGTGACCGTGCCGCCGCCATGCTCCTGCTCGATGAGGGCGTCGATCTCAGCGCCGCGTACGCGCCCACCGTGACAGCACTATGCCTGGCCCAGGCGGCGATGATCGCCATCGAGCAACGAGATTGGGAGGCGGCGGCTGAGCTGACGGATCGAGCCCGACAGGTGATCGAGGATCGCGGGCTCGCCGAGGATCCGATCCTGGCACTCGCGTTCGCGGCATCCGCCGCCTCGCGCGCCCATCACGGACGTGCGGACGAGGCCAAGCAGGATCTTCGTAGGAGCATCGACCTGCTGACCGTACTCGGCGACTTCGCCCCGTGGTATGGCGCGCAGGCGCGAATCCTGCTCGCGCACGCATCCCTGTGGCTGGCCGACGTCGTCAGGGCGCGCACCTTGCTGGCCGAGGCGTCCCGGCTGGCACGTAAGACCCCCGGAGCGGTTATCTTCGAGCGCTGGTTCGAGGAAGCCTGGTCATACATGGACGCTCTGGCCGAGACCAGCCTCGCCGGTCCCTCATCGCTGACGATCGCCGAGCTCCGGATCCTCCGTTTCCTTCCGAGCCACCGTTCGTTTCGCGAGATCGCGGGTCAACTAGGCGTTTCCGCCAACACCGTGAAGACTCAGGCACACGCCGTGTACCGCAAGCTCGGCGCCGCTTCGAGGTCGGAGGCAGTGGCGCACGCGCTGGACGCGGGCTTACTCGGGCAGTAGCCAACCAGCGCCGAGGCCACCGGCATCCTCCGGCTCGATCTCGAACCCGATCGCGAGGGCCAGCCGTCGCGCGCTGGCGGCAAGCTGCGCCGATCCAGCGGCGGGCCCGGCGGCAACCAACGCGGCCACGACCGCGTCATCACCGACGCCAGCCGCCGAGGCGAGATCGAGCGCCCAGCGAAGGGATTCGGTGCACGCGTCGACCGCGAACAGCGCCGCCAGTCGGACGAGCACCCGGGTCCTCCGGTCAAGCGCGGCTCCGGTCCGAGCATCAGAGCGGCCGAACTCAGGCGTCGGCACGAGGACCGTCCGAAGTGAGTCCTCGTCGCTCGTCGCCAAGTGACGAAGTAGATTCCGCGCCTCGCTCGCCATTGGTTGATCGTCGCTGAGCGCCGACCGATCGGCGTCGCCCGAATGGGGTGAGAGAGGCTCCCTACCGGGTCGGGTGTCGGGGCCAGAATCGGTCCAGCTCGGCCTGCGCAAGCTCGGACTTCGGAACGAAGCCGCGCGCGCCGCAGACTTCAGCGAGCGCGTAGAACTGGCCGTCGAAGGCAACAGAGGTGAGCAGCACCCCGAGGCCCGGGTGCTCACGCGTCAGTCGGGCGGCCAGCGCGAACCCGTTCTCGTCGGGTAGGTGGACGTCGAGCAACACCGCGTCGGGCATGAGAAGCTCGATCGAGGCGGCCGCCTTGACTGCACAGTCCGCTTCGCCGGCGATTGCATAGCCGCGACGTTCGAGGAGCTCGCGTTCGGCCCGCCGGCAAACCGCCACGTCATCGACGATCAGGACATTGAGCGGTCGAAGATCATCGCCCCGCGCCCGGGGCACAGGCGCGGGGCGTGCTCGGGGCCTCGCGACGGCTAAGGGTGTGCTTGGCCTCGCAGGCATCGGACGATGATGCCGTCGCACCGCGGCCTCGTCCATAGCGCGTTTGCGGTAATTACGAGCTTTCCCGCCACAGCAGTCCCTCCGCCAGCGACCTGGCGACCAGGTGTGCGCGCGAGCGCGCTCCCACCTTGGCCGTCGCGTTGCGAACATGAGTGCGCACAGTGTTGTGGGCAAGCCCAAGCTCCTGGGCAATCTCCGGTCCGGTGAGACCCATCGCGATCAGCTCGATCACCTCGAGCTCCCGGTGAGTTACCGCGGCCGCTAGCGGTGGCGGGACCCTGTCGTCATGAGACCGGCGTCCGCCGCGGGCGGTCCTCATGGCCACGACCAAGACGAGCCGTTGACCGGTCACGACCTCGGGGTGCCCCGCGTACTCGACCGTGACGCACCGGCCGTCTGCACAAACCAGGTCGGCCGAACCCGCGAACTGCTTGCGCCGGAGGGTTTGATGCCACACCCGTATTGACATGATCGGCCCAGCGGGAAGAAGCTCGTAGATCGGCCTTCCGATCAGGTGATCGCGTCGGTACCCGAGCAGCTGAAGATAGGCCCCGTTGACCTCGATATGCCGGCGCTCGTCATCGACGAGCACCATCGCGTTCTTGGAGCACCGGAATGCTTCCCAGAAGAGTCCGGGCCAACCGGATTGCGTTTCCGCCGTCGTCTCGCCGCTCACCACGTACTCGGCGACTCTGCCGTCGTTCTGGCGCCCGTCAATGGCGTGCACCTGTGTCCTCACCGGATGCGTGCCGGTCTTTGGCTAGGCGATCGTCCGGGAGCCGCAAGCCGCGGGTGGTCCCCACCTGTCGACATGTGGTGCTCGCCTACTTGCGTATGGCCCTCGCCCGGCGCGAGACTGGCTCGTGTTGGCAAGCTCGCCCTAGTCCCGTGTTTCGAACCCCGCTAAGCGCAGCAGTTCCCCGAGCGGCCCGCACGCTGGCCGGCCGCTTCACGGTTGCGCTGCTCGCGGGAGCCGCGGTGGCCTGGATGGTCAGCGCGTGCGGGTCGGCAAGCGTGAGCACGCTGACCAAGCACGCCGAGCAGGCCGCCTCGAGCATCGCATCGAAGGTGCAGACGGGGCTGACGGCTTCCGGTACCGAGGTGGCGGACACCACCACCACGCCGACGAGCACGAGCACGACGACGACCACCACGACTGCGACCGCGACCACGACGACCACGCTGTCGAGCACCACGACGGTCACCAAAACGGCGGCGGCGCCACCCGTGACGACCAACAACCACACGACGACGACCGTCACCGCGCCGCCCACGTCGTCCGCTGCCAACTCGAGTAGCGGCGTACCGTGGTGGGGCTGGGTCTTGATTGCGCTCGGGGCGTTGGCGGTGGCGATCGGATTGTTCCTGCTCGGCCGCGGCAGCGGCGGCGGCCGTCCGAATCCCGATCCGCGCACGAGACCGCCCGGGCCTGACGAGCCCACCCAACCTTGGCGCTCGCCCTGACCTATCCACGACTCGGTCGCTAGAGGTCATCCGACCCGTGGGGATCCCCGAGGCGGGTCGATGCGATTCTCGGGCCGACTCGCGGATCATCGGACGGCTCGGCTCCCGCGGAAACCGCCCCCGTCGATTCTCGGGGTAAAGTTGTAGACACAAGCGGTTTCTCAACTCGCAAGCATGAGAAGCGATGGCGTCGGGGACGATCGGCATCGAGATCTTCAAGTGGCTGAAAGGCTCGGTGTGCATCCGAACCCAGTGACGAACGGGCGGAGTCGGTCGGTCGCGGAGCCCGGGTCCGGCACGAGTGCGCCAGAACTGGTGGTTACCAAGCTCGCGCCCCCGGTTACGGCGCCGGGTGTGATCGAGCGGCCGCGGTTGATCGCGGCCCGCTCATCTGCGACGACGCATCGACTGACGCTGGTGGACGCGCCTCTCGGGTACGGAAAGACCACGCTCGTAGCGGATTGGTACCGGCGCTTGGCGCGGGAGGGGACGATCGCCGCGTGGCTGACCCTGGAGGATCCGGAGAACGATCCCGCGCTGTTCTGGCGCTACGTGATCGGCGCCTTACGTTCGGCAGGCTCGCCCGTGAGGTCGGCGGCGGAGATGATGCTCGGCGTTCCGGGTGCCGATCCCGGCCGGGCCGTGGGCTCGTTGATCAACGATCTTGCGTACCACCGATCGCCCACGGTTCTTGTGCTCGACGACTACCACGTGATCCGCGAGCATCGATGTCACGAGCTGGTGGCGATGTTCCTGCGCCGCTCGCCGCCGAACGTACACGTCGTGATCGCGACGAGGTCGGATCCTCCTTTGCCGCTCGGCTCGCTTCGCGCATCGAGCCAGCTCGCCGAGCTACGCGCGCGAGATCTCCAGCTGACCGAACGTGAGGCGGCTGAGTTTGTCCGGGTCGGCGGGGGCTTGGAGCTGGGCGACGACGAACTTGCCCTGCTCATGGCACGTACGGAGGGCTGGGCAGCCGCGCTGCGGCTGGCGGTCGTATGGCTTCGTGGTGAGGCCGATCCTGGCGCGGCGATCCGCGAGTTCGCCGGGGACAACCGGCATCTCGCGGACTACCTCACCGAGCACGTCCTCGCCGGGCTCGACCCGGCGCTCGAGAGCTTCCTGTTGAAGACGTCGATCCTCGGACGTATGTGCGGCCCGCTGTGCGAAGCGGTCACCGGCGAGCCGAGCGCCGCTGACTTCCTCGCGCGGGTCGAGCGGGCAAATCTGTTGGTCGTGCCGCTCGATGGTCGCCGGCAGTGGTACCGCTATCACCACCTGTTCGCCGGTTTGCTCCAATCCGAGCTCGCGCGTCGCGAGCCGGGGCTCGCGAGGATCCTCCACACGCGGGCATGCGCGTGGCACCGCGAGCACGGCACCGTCCGAGCAGCCGTCGACCACGCGACGCTCGCCGGCGACTACGCCACCGCCGCGGAGATCATCGCCGGATCCTGGATCTGGATGGTTCGCTCGGGGCACTCCGCAACGGTGCGGCAGTGGCTGGAGCGGCTACCGGCGGACGCGCTCAGCGCTGCGCCGGAGCTCGGCTTCATCGGCGCGTTCGTCATCGGCCGCGGTGGTGCTCCCGAGCGCGAGGTCGAGCGATGGCTGGGGATCGGGGAATCGGCGCTCGCGAAGGGTTCCGCTCCGACGGGTGGCACGCCTGACGGCGGACTCTCGATTGGCATCAACGGCGACCTGGTCCGCGCGCTATTCGTGTACCGCGACGTCGCTGCGGCGGCCGCCGCAGCCCAGCGCGCGGCGGATCTGAGCAGGGGCGCCTCCTGGCGGGTTCCCGCGTTCGCGGTGCTTGCCTTCCTGCGCTATCTCTCAGGTGATCCCACCTCGGCACGGGCCGCGGTCTCCGAGGCCCTGGCAGATCGCGATGCCCCCCTCCGGCCGCACAGCACGATTCACGCCCTTGCCATGAAGGCGCTGCTCGAGCTCGACAGCGAAGACCTCGAGAAGAGCGAACGCACGGCGCGAGACGCGCTCGAAGCCACATCTGCGTCAGGGCTCGGCGATTCCGTGGGCGCGGGGCTGGCACACACCGCGCTCGGTCGCGCCTTGGTGGCCACGGGCCGCGGTGCCGAGGGCATGCCGGAGCTGCAGACGGGCGTTGAATGCTTGCGCGACCGGGCGCCCGTCGCGGCCCATATGTATGCGCTCTTGTCGGTCGCCGAGGCGAAGCTGGGCGGCGGTGATTTCGTGGCGGCGCAACGAGCGGCAGACGAGGCGCAGGCGGTACTCGACACGTTTGATGACGCCGGGATCCTGACGACGATGCTGGCCGATGTCCGACGCCGCAGCCAGCTCGCGCGACGCCGCCGGCGCGCCGGTCCGACGACCGACCTCTCGCAGTCCGAGCTGGCCGTGCTCCGCCTGCTCGTGGGCCAGAAGACCCGCGCCGCGGTCGCCGCCGAGCTCCTGGTCTCCCCGAACACGGTCAAGACCCACATCACGTCGATCTATCGCAAGCTGGGCGTCGGCTCGCGGGCGCAGGCCGTGCTGAAGGCCCGCGAGCAGCGGTTG
>DATBYI010000383.1:0-10068 GCA_036513815.1 Solirubrobacteraceae bacterium | reverse complement strand
CGGCGTCAACCCGGTGGCGGCTCCGTTTCTCTCGTTCAGCCTCCCCGAGCCGACCGGCGTCGTGGGGATCGTCGCGCCGGACGCTCCGCCGCTCCTCGGCCTGGTCGCCGAGCTCTCACCCGCGCTGGCCGCCGGCAACGTCGCGGTGGCGATCCTGTCCGAGGCCACGCCGTTGCCCGGGCTCGACCTGGCCGAGGCACTCGCTGTCTCCGATGTCCCCGGGGGGGTCGTGAACTTGCTGTCCGGGCGTCGTGGTGAGTTGGCGAAGGCCCTTGGCGCGCATCGCGATCTCAACGCGATCGTCGACGCCGCCGGGGACGCCGAACTGGCCGCCGAGCTCGATCGTCTCGCCGCCGAGACGATCAAGCGCGTCCGCCACGGTGGCGCGGTGGCGAGCTACGACGACGCCGTCGCCGATGCACTCGAGCGGCTCGAGGCCGTGACCGACCTCAAGACCGCCTGGCATCCGGTGGGAGCGTAGGCATCCCCGAAGGCCGGGTCAGCCCGCGTCCTCGCTCACCGTCGACGAGCACGCCCTCCAGGCGGAGGATCCGCCGCAGGATCGCCAGCGACGAGGCGTACGTCGAATCCATCCCGTAGTAGCTGAGGCCGCGTGCGCCGAGCGTGCGCGCCTGGGTGTACGGCGTGTCTGAGGCGTAGTGGATGATCCCGAGGTCGATCGGGAGCTTCGAGAAGTTGATCGCCTCGCCGGTCGGGTGGCGCTCGGAGTCGGCGATCTCGTACACCGCGTTGCAGTACGGGCCGGTCTCCATCTCGACGACGGTGAACGCCTCGCGGTAGTAGAAGTCGAGGTAGGAACGGTTCTGGAGGAAGGTGCTCTTGACCGTCACCGCCCGCTGGTTGTCGAGGCCGGTGCCGAAGCGAAGGTCGGGGGCGAGGTCGTTGACGCTGAAGGCGTTGTCGAGCCAGTACGTAGACCCCGAGTGCTCGTCGTGGACGACGTTCGAGATCATCACGTCGCCGACGTCGGCGTTGAGCGTGGCCGCCTTCCCCAGGATGTAGACGCCGCGCAGCGCCGTGCGGTCGACCGCCACCTCGCGCAGGATGTTGTAGGCGGCGACGCCGAGCGGATAGTCGATGTTCACGATCACCGCGCCGGTGGCGGCGAGCGCCGCCGGGTCGAGCTCGCCGATGCGCGGGTCGATCCCGCGCGGGTCGAGCGCCGCGAGTGGGATGACCTGCGCCGGAACCCGCAGGGCGGTCGTGCTCCTGAGATGGGTGATCCCGTGCTCGCGCTCGGACGCGCGGCGCTCGGCCGCGCCCTCCGGAGCGCTGAAGTAGAGCCGGGCGACGAAGTACAGGAAGTTCTCCCACGAGCCCTCGCTCCGGCCCTCGCGGAAAGCGGTCAGCTCCTGGCGCAGGATGTCGTCCGCGGGGAACTGCTCGACGAACGCCACCAGCTCGGACTCGCGCTCGCGCGCGATGCCGGTGACGATGTTGACCAGGCTGTGCGAGTTGGAGCTGACGAAGTAGAGCGGACGCTCGGTCAGACCCTCGACGGCCAGCTCGCGGCTGACCGGCGTCCACCACCGACGGGTCAGGCGTGCGTAGCCCGTGTTCGTGCCGCCGAGCATGCGGACGCGGAGCGACAGCCGCTTCTCGCCGATGAGCTGCATCCGCTCGCCGAACTTCTCGCCCCACGCCTCGCGTAGGCGCGCCCAGTCCTCGGGGCTGCCGCCCAGCTCGCGCGCGCACTCCTCGGGCGGGACATCGGGAGAGCTCGCGCCCCCGGGCCAACCGGCGCCGCGGACGCGGACCCGGATCTTGTTCCACTCAATCTGGAAGGCAACGAGGGTCGGAACGAGGTCATCGACGTCCGAGGCGCTCGCCAGCAGCACCGCGAGCGTCCCTGCGCCGCTGTCGTACCACCGGCGCCGCCGGGCCGGCGCTTCGGCTTCCTCCCAGGATTCGACGGGAATGCCGTTCGCCGTCAGCTGCTCGACCTCCTGGCCCATGATCACGAGCTCGGCGCCGGCGATCCCGTCCGGCAGGCGGCGCACCGCGTAGAGGAACGCCCCGAGGTCGAGCTCCTCGCTCGCGGCGAGGGGATGCAGACTCGAGCTCATCGCCATGTGCGAGGGCTCGAGGACGCGCAGCGCCGTCTCGCCGCTCGAGCGCAGGAGCGTCGTGTACGTGCGCACGTACAGCTCGACCTCGTCGCTCAGACGCACCTCGCCGTCGGCGAAGCTCGTCAGGGCTAGCCTGGCTACTGCCACGCGATCCCCGCTACTCCCTCACGTACGGAATGCCGTCGGCGGCGGGCGGGCGCGAGCGTCCGACGAGGCCCGCGACCGCGACGAGGGTCAGCACGTACGGGAGCGCCTCGAACAGCGTCCCGAGCGTCTGGTTGACGCCCGAGACGCGGTCGGACAGCGCGCTTCCCAGGCCGAATAGCAGCGTCGCCCACAGGGCCCCCCACGGCTTCCATTTGCCGAAGATCATCGCCGCCAGCCCGATGAACCCACGGCCGTTGGTCATGTCGTTGCTGAACGAGCCGACGAACCCGACCGAGAGGTAGGCACCGCCGAGCGCCGCGAACATCCCGGAGACGATGACGGCCGCGTAGCGGATCCGCACCACCGACACGCCGACGGTGTCCGCGGCCCGCGGCTTCTCGCCCACCGACCGCAGGCGCAGGCCCCCGCGCGTGTGGAAGAGAAAGTAGGTCAGCGCGGGCACGAGCGCGATCCCGATCCAGGTCATCAGGTTCGCGTCGCCGAACGCCGCCCCGAAGAACCCGACGTTCTGAATCAGCGGAATCTTGACGTTGGGGACCATCGGAATGGTCAGCGGCGTGCCGTTGGGGCCGTAGTGGTACTCGAGGAAGTAGCCGGTGATCCCGAGCGCCAGGAAGTTGATCCCGAACCCGCTGACGATCTGGTTGGCGCGCAGGTTGACCGAGAAGAACGCGTGAATCAGACCCAGCGCGCCCCCGGCGATCATCCCGACGAGGATGCCCCAGACCCAGGAGTGCAGCAGGTCGGCGCCGTAGACGCCCCAGAAGCAGCCCATCAGCATCTGGCCTTCGAGGCCGACGTTGATCACGCCGCTGCGCTCGGAGATCAAGCCGCCGAGCGCCGCGAACAGGAGCGGCGTCGCGTAACGAAGCGTCGCCGCCACCAGGGCCGACCAGGTGAACACCGACTTGAGCGTCGCGACCCCGGAGTTCGCCGATGCGAGGGCGCCGGCAACCGCGAACAGGGCGACCAGGATCGCCTCGATTCCGAGCTTGCGCTCGCCGTTCGCGGCCGACCATGCGCCGGCGCAGACGGCAAGGATCGCGAGCACGATCGACGGCGCCATGCCGCGAATCGCGATCGGAGGGACCGTGATCACCCACGCGAGTGCGCCCAAGACCAGGCCGGCGACGGCCACCTGCTTCGGCGACACGGTGCGCCCGGGCGCCACCGTGATCGTGCCGGCGCTCACGACGCGCCGCCTTGGCCTGCGCCGGCCGCGTCGCGCGGCCTGCGCCTGAGCGCCATCCCGATCTGGCGCCCGCCCTTCAGCAGTCGGAGCGTGATCACGTCCGTGGAGACCAGCAGGATGATGATCCCCTCGATCATGAACGTCAGGTACTGGACCAACGTTGGATCGATGCTGAGGTGGATGTTGCGATTCGAGGTGCCGGTGAGGAGCGCTCCGAACAGGATTCCCGCCGCGACGTTGCCGCTGGCGGTGTTGCGGCCGAGTAGGGCCACCGCGATCCCGTAGAAGCCGATCTGCGACGTCTGGATGACGTTCGTGAACAGGTTGAACTCCCAGCCGAGGATGTCGAGCGAGGCCGCCACGCCTCCGAACGCGCCGCAGATCAGCATCACGCGGATCCATGTATTGCCGACGTTCATCCCGGCATAGCGCGCCGCCTCCGGGTTGAAGCCGACCGTGCGCGACTCGTAGCCGAGTCGCGTGCGCTTGATCAACAGTGCGTACACCACCGCCAGCGCGAGCGAGATGAAGATCCCGATGCTGAGTCCCTGAAGCGAGGCGCTGCCCCAGAAGACCGGCAGCTTCGCCCCGGCGACGACGTTGTTGGACACCGGCGTCGACGGCATATGGGGGTTGTGCAATGGGCCGCCGAGCTGGAAGCAGTAGACGCCGAGCCAGATCGCGACCCAGTTGAGCATGATCGTCGAGATCACCTCGTTCGCCCCGGTGACCGCCTTCAGGACCCCGGCGATCCCGCCCCACAGGGCGCCGGCCAGGGCGGCGGCGACGATTGCAATCACGATGTGGAGCACGGCCGGCATCCCGGCGAACGAGGAACCGACCCAGACGGCGGCGATTCCCCCGACGGTGTACTGGCCCTGGCCGCCGATGTTGAACAGGCCGGCGCGGAACGCGTACGAGACCGCGAGGCCGACGAGGATCAGCGGCGTGGCCTGGATCAACGTCTGCTGGAGGTTGCCGGCCGCGGTCGAGCGCTCAGCCCCGCTGACCCACGGGAACAGCCAGTTGAGGCCGGTCCCGTTGAAGATCGACTGGTAGGTCGAGAGCGGATTGTGGCCGGTGGCCAGCACGATCAGCCCACCCGCGATGAACGCGAGAAGCGCCGTGATGATCGGCACGGTGACGCCGCTCACGCCCCGCCGGAACGCGGTCAGGGCCGCCGGGGACGTGGCCGCGGCGCCGGCGCTCTCTTCCGCTTCGGCCTTGAGTTCGTCTTCGAGCAGGCTCATGACAGGGAAGGGTCGGCGGCGCCGGACGGCGGCGCATTAACATCGATGACATGGTCGGCGGCGCCTGACGGCGGCGCCTTGGTGACCTCGGCTCTGGCCGAATCCGTCTTCCCGCCGGTCATCGCGATGCCAAGCTGCTCCTCGCTCGCGTCGGGCGGGAACTCTCCGACGATCCTGCCCTCGTAGATCACGACGATCCGGTCCGCCAGAGCTCGCACCTCCTCGTACTCGAGCGACACGAGCAGTACCGCGCGACCCTTGTCGCGCTCCGCGATGAGACGGCGGTGAACGAACTCGATCGCGCCCACATCGAGGCCGCGGGTCGGCTGGTGGGCGACCAAGACCTTCGGCTCGGACGCGATCTCGCGGGCGACGGCGACCTTCTGCTGGTTGCCGCCGGACAGGGCCACGGCGTAGCTGTCGGCCCCACCGCCGCGAACATCGAACTCGGCCAGCAGCTTCACCGCGCGTTCCCTCATGTAGCGCAGGCGGAGCCAACCGCGTCCGCTCATCTCCGGCGCTCGGTACTGGCGGAGCGCGAGGTTCTCGGCGAGCGTGAACGGGAGCACGAGACCGCGGAGCTGGCGGTCCTCGGCGATGTGGGCCACGCCGGCGTCCGTCGCGGCGCGCACGCCCTTGCCGCCGATCTCCTCGCCGTCGACCGCCACCTCGCCCGACTCGGGCGCGCACATGCCGGTGATGGCGTCGACCAGCTCCTGCTGGCCGTTCCCGTCGACGCCCGCGACCGCGACGATTTCCCCGGCGCGAACCAAGAGCGAGAGACCATTGACCTTTTCCAGCGCGCGGTCGTCGCGCACGTACAGCTCGCGCACGTCGAGCAACGGCCCCTCGGGCTTGGCTTGCGTCTTGTCGACGCGCAGAATCACATCACGGCCCACGACCAGGCGCGCGAGGCTCAGCTCGGTCGCGCCCTGGCGGGGGACGGTGCCGACCTTCTTGCCCCGTCTCAGCACGGTGATCCGGTCGGCGACCTCGAGCACCTCGCCGAGCTTGTGGGAGATGAACACGATCGCAGTCCCGTCCTGCTTGAGACGGTTGAGCACGCCGGTCAGCTCCTTGACCTCCTGCGCGGTCAGGACGGCGGTCGGCTCATCGAGCACCAGGATGCGGGCGTTGCGGTAGAGCGCCTTGAGGATCTCGACGCGCTGCTGGGTGCCGACGGTGACGTCCTCGATCGTGGCGTCGGCGTCGACGGCGAGGCCGTAGCGGTCCGACAGTTCCCTGACCCGGGCACGCGCTGCCTTCAGGTCGAGCCGGCCGCCGGTCTTGACGGGCTCCTGGCCTAGCACGATGTTCTCGGCCACGGTCATCACGGGCACCAGCATGAAGTGCTGGTGGACCATCCCGATCCCGAGGTCGATCGCCGCCGCCGGTGAGGAGATCTCGACCGCGTGACCGTCGATCAGGATCTCCCCGGCGTCGGGCTTGTACAGGCCGTACAGGACCGACATCAGCGTCGACTTGCCAGCGCCATTCTCGCCGAGCAACGCGTGAACCTCGCCCGGCACCACGTCGAAGTCGACTCGGTCGTTGGCGACGACCGAGCCGAACTTCTTCGTGATTCCCCTCAGCTCGAGAGCCGGGGGGCGTGACGCTGTCACGGCGAGTTGGTGGGGGTGGGTGGGCGGGACCCCGGTCTGGCTACTTGGTGACCAGCAGGGTGGTCGGTGGGTTGATCTTCCCGGATTTCATCTCGGCAATGATGTTGTTGATCTGCGACGCGTACGCCGCCCCCGCAGGGCCGATCTTGCCGATCCCGACGCCACCGTTGTTGATGTTCTCCTGCAGGTTGCTCGAGAACTGGCCCGCCTGCAGGTTCTTGATCGCCGTGAACACGCCGGTGTCGACCTTCTTCTCGGCCGATGTGAGGATGTACGCCGGCGCCAGGTAGCTCTGGTCCGCATCGACGCCGATTGCCTGGTCGTGGTTCTGCACGGCCGCGGAGATCGCGCCGAGGCCGCAGGCGCCGGCGACCTGGAAGACGACCTTCGAACCGGCGTTGATCTGGTTCAACGCCAGCTCCTTGCACGAAGACTCATCCGTGAAGTTCTGTGAGTACGCGTTCAGGAGCGTCGCCGACGGGTCCGATGCCTTGACTCCGGCCTGGAAGCCGGCGATGTACAGGTTCACCGGCGGGATGCTCTGGCCGCCGACTGTCGACGCGGTCTTGTAGCCCTTCGCCTTCAGGTACAACCCGGTGAGGTAGCCGGCCGGATAGCCGGCCTGCTGCTCGGCGAAGTCGATCCCCTCGATGTTCTTTGCCGTGTCCGGGGCCGTGCCGCCGGGGCTGTCGATGATCGCGAAATGCACGTTGGGGTACTTCAGCGCGACCTGCTGGAGCGGCGCAGCCATCAGGAAGCCGACCGCGATCACGAGCTTGTTGCCGGCCGCGGCGAGCTTCGTGAGGTTCGGGGTGTAGTCGGCGCCCGAGGTCGACTGGAGCACCGTGCCCTTGACGCCGAGCTGAGACTCGGCCTGGAGCAGGCCTGTGTAGGACAGATGGTTGAAGCCGTGGTCGTTGAGCCCGCCGATGTCCGTGACCAGACCGACCCCGAACGTGGAGCCGCTGGCCGACGCGCTCGTCGTGCTGCTCGATGCAGCCGCTGTGCTGGAACTAGTGCTCGGTGCGGCTGCGCTACTGGAGGTGCTGCTACTGCTACTGCCGCAAGCGGCTAGCCCAAGCGCCACCGCCGCCGTGCCAACGGCAACGAGGCCGCGGAGCCGAATACTCCCCGACACAAAGATCTCCTTTCCCACAGAAACAGGAAGGCGCAACCATAACCCCTGGGCACGACGCTCGGGAGGTTCGCCTAACGTCCTCTTCACATGGCGACGATCGTCCGCGCCCGGGTGGCGCATACCCCCTGCAATCCCTTCGTTTCCGCCTCCGGGCTGGAGGCATTTGACGACGGGGCGGTGGCGTTCGCGGAGGGCCGGATTCTCGCCTGCGGGTCGTTTTCCGATGTTCGTCCTCGCTGCCCGGACGCCGTCGTCCTCGACGCCAGCGACGCCGTCTTGCTCCCCGGGCTCGTCGACTGCCACGTCCACTATCCCCAGCTGGGTGTGATCGGGGCGATGGGGCTCGAGTTGCTCGAGTGGCTACGGCTGCGCGCACTTCCCGAGGAGGCGCGGCTCGCGGACTCGGCGTACGCGGCTTCGGTCGCTGATCGGTTTGTGCATGGTTTGGCGTCGAACGGGACGACGACCGCGCTCGTGTTCGGGTCGCACTTCCCGGCCGCGCAGGAGGCCCTCTTCTCGGCGGCCGCCGATCGCGGTCTGCGCGTGATCAGCGGGCTCGTGGTCTCCGACCGCGGGTTGTTGCCCGAGCTCGAGGTCTCGGTCGATAGCGCGTTTGAATCGAGCCGGCAGCTGATCGAGCGCTGGCACGGACGGGGTCTCATCCGCTACGCCGTCAGCCCTCGCTTCGCGGTCTCATGCTCCGAGGCGATGCTCGACGTCTGCGGACATTTGTCGCGCGGAGCCCCCGGCGTGCTGGTGACCACCCATCTGAACGAAAGTCCGCGAGAGATCGAGCTCGTGCGTTCGCTGTTCCCGTGGGCGGAGGACTACCTCGAGACGTACGAGCGCTTCGGTCTCGTGGGCCCTCTCTCGGTCTTCGCCCACGATGTCCACGTCGGCGATCCCGAGTTGCGCCGCCTCGCCTCGGCCGGCGCCGCCGTCGCCCATTGCCCCTCGAGCAACGCGTTCCTGGGGAGCGGGCTGTTCCCGCTGCGCCGCCATCTCGACTTCGGGATCCGGGTCGGGCTCGGCACCGACGTCGGCGCCGGCACCGGGCTCAGCATGCTCAAGGAAGGCCTGATGGCCTATCAAGGGCAGATGCTCGTGCGTTCAGATAACGGGATGCCGCTGAGCGCCGCCCACCTGCTTTGGCTGGCGACGGGCGCCGGCGCCGCGGCGCTCGGGCTCTCGGACGAGGTGGGCGACCTGGCCGTCGGCAAGAGCGCGGACTTCGTGCTGGTCCGCGCGCCGTCTGGGAGCACGCTGGAGGCGGTGCTCGAGCGCAGCGAATCGATCGAGGATGCACTCGGGGCCGTGTTCACGCTGGCGCGCGAGGAGTCGATCGCCGAGGTGCGCGTGGCCGGGAGGATCGTCTGAATGCGCCGGGCGACCGTCGTGGTCATAGACGCCTGCGGAATCGGAGCGCTGCCCGACGCCGCGGCCTACGGTGACGCCGGCTCGAACACGCTCGTGCACCTGGCCGAGCAGGCCGGCGGGCTCCAGCTGCCGACCCTCTCGCGCCTGGGTTTGGGGTCGATCGTGCCGCTGCTGGGCGTTCCCCCGGCCGCGTCGCCAGTCGTCCACGGGCGTCTTCGCCCGCTCGGGCCGGGCAAGGAGTCGACGACGGGGCATTGGGAGCTGATGGGCGTCGTTTTGGATCGAGCTCTTCCCACGTACCCCGATGGATTCCCGCCCGAGGTCCTGCGCGCGATGGAGGACGCCACCGGTCTGCGCTTCTGCTGCAACCGTCCGTACAGCGGCACCGAGGTGCTCGAGGCGTTCGGGGCGCATCACCTGGAGACGGGGGAGGTCATCCTCTACACGTCGGCCGACTCGGTCCTCCAGCTCGCCGCGCATGTCGACGTTCTGTCCGAGGCCGACCTGTACGCGGCGTGCTCGGCGGTGCGCGGCGTCATGACGGGAGATCACGCCGTCGGTCGCGTGATCGCCCGGCCGTTCGAGGGAGCGCCCGGGGCGTTCCGCCGGCGCGAGGGCCGGCGCGACTACTCCATACGGCCGCCCGGCCGGTCGTATTTGCAGGAGCTTCAGGACGCGGGCGCGGCGGTCCACGGCGTCGGCAAGATCCACGACCTGTTCGCGGGCGTCGGGGTCGACGTCAAGCACGCGGGTGCGACCAACGCCGCGGGGATCGCGGCGACCTCGGAGCTGCTGCGCGACGTCGAATCGGGGTTCATCTTCGTGAACCTGGTCGAGACCGACCAGGTCTACGGGCACCGGCACGACGTGGACGGTTTTCATCAGGCACTGAGGCTGATCGACGCTGCGGTGGCGGAGTGGCTCACGCTGTTGCGCGACGACGACCTCCTGATCCTGAC
Source organism: Solirubrobacteraceae bacterium (assembly GCA_036513815.1). GTDB lineage: Bacteria > Actinomycetota > Thermoleophilia > Solirubrobacterales > Solirubrobacteraceae > Palsa-465. The sequence continues at coordinate 272 of DATBYI010000383.1, read as the reverse complement.
CGCCGACCACGGTGTCGATCCGACGGCGCCGCACACCGATCACACGCGCGAGTACGCGCCGCTCCTGGCGGTCTATGCCGGGGGTGATGGGCGGCGTCACGACGGGTTGCTGGCCGACGTGGGGGCGAGTGTCTTGCGGTGGGTGGCCGGTGGCGCCGCGCCGGCGCTGCCGGGCGAACCGTTCGTGTGAGGCGGTCGGGGGTGCCGTTCGTGTGAGGCGGTCGGGGGGTGCCGTTCGTGTGAGGCGGTCGGGGGGTGCCGTTCGTGTGAGG
>DATBYI010000382.1:0-8722 GCA_036513815.1 Solirubrobacteraceae bacterium | reverse complement strand
CTCGCCCTCGACGGCGAGCACGTGTGGCTGACGCGCCAGCCCCGCGAGGTGATCGGCGACCCGGCGTCGCTCGAGGTCCCGGCCGGCAAGCTCGACGTCCCCGGCGAGCCGCCGCTCGAGACGGCCAAGCGCGAGCTGGCCGAGGAGATCGCCAAGCGCGCCGAGCGCTGGGAGGAGCTGTTCACCTTCTATACGAGCCCCGGGTTCAGCGACGAGCGCGTGTGGCTGTATCTCGCCACCGAGCTGTCGGACGATCCCGGGCACGAAGGCGACGAGGACGAGCGGATCGAGGTCGTGCCGTGGCCGCTCGCGCAACTCGATCAAGCGATCGCGCAGTGCGCCGACTCCAAGTCGCTGATCGCGCTTCTGTGGCTTTCGGCGCGCCGGCGCGCATGAGCATCCACGACGAGGCACGGCGCGGCTTTCAGGCCGGGGCGCTCGCCTACGAACGTGCGCGGCCGAGCTATCCGCGCGAAGCGATCGAGTGGCTGAACGCTCAGCTCGACCTGCGGTCGGGGCGCACCGTGCTCGACGTCGGCGCCGGCACCGGCAAGCTGACCCGCGAGCTCGTGGCAAGCGGCGCCACCGTGGTCGCGGTCGAACCCGTGGCGGGGATGCGGGCCGTGCTCGAGCAGGCCGTGCCGACCGTCCGGGCCCTCGACGGAACGGCGGAGGCGCTGCCCGTGGACGGTCAATCCGTCGATGCGATCGTCGTCGCACAGGCGTTTCACTGGTTCGATGTCCCGAGGACGCTCGCCGAGTTTCACCGGGTGCTGCGCCCAGAGGGACGCTTCGCTTTGATCTGGAACAGCCGGCGCCTCGACCAGCCGCTTCACCGCGAGATCAACGAGATCATCGATCCGTACCGCCGGGACACGCCGAGCCATCAGCGGGGTGCATGGCGGGAGCCGCTCGACGCGAGCTCGCTGTTCGTGGCGGCCGGGACGCTTGAGCTTCCCTACGAGCAGATGGTCGATGTCGACGGCGTAGTCGACCGCGTCGGCTCCACGAGCTTCATCGCCGCGCTCCCCGACCGCGACCGCGACGACGTGCTCGAACGCGTCCGCAAGCTCGCCGAGCGATCACCCGACCCGCTTCACCTCGACTACACGACCGAGGTCTATCTCTACGAGCGTCGGTAGGCCGCGGACGGTCGCCGTGGGCACCCCCGCCCGGCGGCAGGAGGGTTTTTCCAGGCCTCGAATATCCGCCCATGGCCACCAGCCACACCGTCTCCGGGAGCAGGCGGACGACGGAGCTGACCTTCGACTTCCTCGGCTACCTCGAGCTCGAGCGCGGCCTGTCGCGCAACACGCTCGAGGCCTACCGCTCCGATCTTCAGCAGTTCGGCGAGTTTCTCGCGCGACGCGGGCTCGATCCGCTCGACGTGCAGACGACGGATCTGGCCGCCTTCATCTCCGAGCTCGCGACGGGCGGCCCTGACCGGCGCGCCGCGGCCCCGGCGACCCTCCAGCGCAAGATCGCGTGCCTGCGTTCCTTCTACCGCCATCTTCGCCGCGAGCAGATCCTCGACCGTGACCCCGCGTCCGAGCTGCACGCGCCGCGCTCCCGCGCGCGGTTGCCGACGGTGCTGAGCCGCGACGAGGTGGCCCGCCTGCTCGAGCAGCCGCGCGGGACGAGCTCAGCCGCACTGCGTGACCGGGCACTGCTCGAGACGATGTATGCCTGCGGCCTGCGCGCGTCGGAGGCGATCGGTCTCGAGCTGTCCGAGCTCGACCTCCAGGACGGCATCCTGCGCGCGCGGGGGAAGGGCTCAAAGGAGCGGATCGTCCCGATCGGGAGCAAGGCGATCGAGGCGCTCACGGCGTACCTCGAGCGCGGCCGTCCCCCGCTCGTGGGCATCCGGACCGAGCGTCGCGTATTCGTCAACCTGCGCGGCGGCGGCCTCTCGCGCCAGGGGCTGTACAAGATCGTTCGCCGCCACGCCCGGACCGCCGGTCTCGAGCGGCGGATGAGCCCCCACACGTTGCGCCACACGTTCGCCACCCACCTGCTGTCGGGTGGCTGCGATCTGCGCTCGCTCCAGGAGATGCTGGGACACGCCGATATCGGGACGACCCAGATCTACACGCACCTCTCGACCGAGCGGCTGCGCGACGTGTACTTCGAGGCCCACCCCCGGGCCCACAAGGCGCCCCCGTCAGGCGCCGCCGACCGCTCTGTATGACGCGCCCGTCGTAGAGTCCCCTCGGTGGGGATAACTCACTTCGACGACGCGCCTGCGCACGAGCACGCCCTGGGCCACATCCAGGGCCGCTGGAGCATGGTCGGCGCCGCCGCCGGCTGCCAGAAGGTCGGGGTCAAACGCATCCAGGTCCCGGCCGGAGGCTGGTCGACCCCCGCGCATGAGCACGGCCGCGAGGAGGAAATCTTCTACGTGCTGAAAGGACGCGGCCTGTCCTGGCAGGAGGGCGACGTGACCGAGGTGCGGCCCGGCGACTGCATTGTGTACCTGCCGGGCTACGGGGCGCACACGCTCCACGCCCTCGAACCCCTCGACGTGCTCGCGTTCGGCGAGCGGGTCGACGACGAGAGCGTCGGGTTCCCTCGGCTCGGCATGTCCTACGTCGGCCAGCGGCTGGTCGAGTCAATGCCGCCACTGATCGACGGCGCGCCCACCCAACACGTCCGCGAGTCCGAGCTCGGCCCGCCGCGACTTCCCTCGGGAGGCGCCGGCTCACGGCCACCGACGATCGTCAATCTGGAGGACGTCGAGGCGGTCACGATCGATCGTCCCCGCGTCTCCCGCACGCGGCGCGACCTCGGTCGCGCCGCCGGCTCGATCAACACCGGCATCCAGCATGTCGAGGTGGCGCCGGGCATGGAGTCCGCGCCGGCGCACTGCCACTCGGTCGAGGAAGAGATCTTCGTGATCCTCGGCGGCGACGGGGTCGTGGTGCTCGGGGAAGACGAGACGGTCGTGCGCCCCGGGCACGTGATCTCGCGCCCGGCGGGGACGGGCGTCGCGCACGCGTTCAGGGCCGGCGCCGGCGGGCTCACCTACCTCGCCTACGGGATGCGCGATTCGGGCGACGTCTGCTTCTACCCGCGGTCGAACAAGGTCGCGTTCCGCGGGCTCGGCGTGGTCGCGCGGCTCGAGCGCGTGGACTACTGGGACGGCGAGGACTGATGAGCCGACTGGCCGACGTTGCCCGAGCTTCCTGAAGTAGAGACGATCCGCCGTCAGCTGGCGCCGCACGTGGACGGCCGGACGATCGTCGCCGCGCAGATCCTGGATCCGCGCTGGACCCGGCCGGAGCCGCCGGGCCCGGTCGCTGCCGAGCTCACCGGCGCGGTGGTCGAGCGGCTCGGCCGCGCCGGCAAGTACCTCGTGTGGTCGCTGTCGGAGGATCGCTATCTGCTCCAGCACCTGCGCATGACCGGGACGCTGCTCTACGACCCGCCCGCCGCGCCACCCCACACTCACGTCATCCTCGACCTCGACGACGGCCACCGCGTGGTGTACGTCGATCCGCGCCGCTTCGGCACCGGCCACCTGGTGCACGGTGAGCCGGCCCGGGACGCGTACCTGCGCGAGCGCCTCGGCGTCGAACCGCTGACGCCCGGCTTCACCGCGGAGCACCTCCGCGCGCTGGCGCGCGGTCGCGCGGCGCCGGTCAAGGCCTTCGTGCTCGATCAGCGGCACATCGCCGGCGTGGGCAACATCTATGCCGACGAGGCCCTGTTTCGGGCCGGCATCCATCCGCAACGGCCCGCCGGTCGCCTGAGCAGGGCCGACTGGGAGCGGGTCCGGGAGGGGATCGAGGAGGCGCTCGGCGCGGGCATCGAGGCCAAGGGCGCGTCGATCGACGACTTCCGGCACGTCGACGGCGCCCGTGGCTCGTTCCAGGACCTCTTCCTCGTCCACCGGCGGGCCGGGCGGCCCTGCCCGCGGTGTGGCACGACGATCCGCAAGATCGTCGTCGGCGGTCGCGGCACGTACGTGTGCGAGCGCTGCCAGCGGCGACCCCGTGCGATCGGCCGGACTAACGAAAAGACTCGGCGGCGCCTGACGGCGGCGCCTTAGGGGGATGGGGTGGGTCGGCGGCGCCTGACGGCGACGCCTTAGGCGGCCAGCAGTTCCTTCAGGCGCCCGGCGCGGTCCGCGGCCAGCAACTCGGTGAAGCCACCGATCGGCTCGTCGCCGATGATGATCTGGGGAAAGGTGAACATCCCCGTGCGCTCTTGCAGCTGGGCCCGACTGTCCGGGTCGCGTGCCAGATTGATCTCCTGGTAGGCGATGCCTCGCTTGGCCAGCAGAGCCTTGGCGCTCGTGCAGAACGGACAGGCCTCGGTGGTGTAGACGGTGACTTGCCGCATAGCTTCATTAAATATAGCGAGCCTCGCGTGCCCGGCTCGCTGAGGACCGATGCGATCGTGCTGCGCTCGATCCGTTACGGCGAGGCCGACCGCGTCCTGCATCTGTACACGCCCGGCTACGGCCGGCTGTCGGCGATCGCCAAGGGAGCGCGGCGGGCCAGGAGCCGGTTCGGAGCCCGGCTCGAGCCGTTCTTCCACATCCGCGCGATCCTCCACGAGGGTCGCGGTGAGCTGCACACGGTGACGAGCGTGGACACCGTCGCCGCGCACGCCGGTCTGCGCGAGCACGCGGCGACGATCGACGCCGCCGCCCGCGCCTGCGATGCGGTGGCGCGGTTGTTCGAGACGCCCGACCCGCATCCCGAGGTGTTCCGCCTGCTCGCCAACGAGCTGGCCCTGCTCGACCTCGACGTCGCCCACGCCGGTTTGGCCACCGGCCTGGCCTTTCGCCTCAAGCTACTGCTGGCGGCCGGGATCGTCCCTCAGCTCGCGTCATGCGCGGGATGCGGCGAAACCGAGCATCTCCAGGGCTTCTCGGCCGCCGCCGGGGGGGTCGTGTGCAGCTCGTGCGAGGCGGCCGCGTTTCCGCTCGGGCAGGAGTCCCACACCTTCCTGGTCGGCGCCCTCGGCCGGCCGCTCGCCCAGGCGCCCGAGGCGTCCGAGCGGGCCCTGGCCCAGGCCGAGCGCGCGATCACCGAGACCGCCGAGCATCACGCCAATGTGCGGCTGCGGCCGCTCGTGAGCCGAAGCTGAAACAGCTTCGCCACAACTGCGCTCGCTTCTCGCGGACCGCTGTCAGAATCGAACCAGATGAGCGGTCCAGTCCTCACCCAGGGGTACGAGCACCCCACTGGTCCCGTCGCCGCGTCCTTCGCCGACCGGATCCGCGCGCGCGAGGAGCGCGAGCTGGCCCCGAGCGCCACGCGCTCCTACCCGGCTCGTCGCCGCCACGAGGAGCCCGACTGCGGACTGCGCACCCCCTTCCAGCGCGATCGCGACCGGATCGTCCACTGCAAGGCGTTCCGCCGGCTCAAGCATAAGACGCAGGTGTTCGTCGCCCCCACCGGCGACCACTACCGCACGCGGCTGACCCACACGCTCGAGGTCGCGCAGATCTCGAGGACGGTGGCGCGGGCCCTCAGCCTCAACGAGGACCTGGTCGAGGCCATCGGGCTCGGCCACGATCTCGGCCACCCGCCGTTCGGACACGTCGGCGAGGACGCGCTGGACCGCTGCCTGACCGAGCGTTTCGGGCTGACGTTCATGCACCACGAGCACTCGCTGCGGGTCGTCGACACGCTGGAGCGCGACGGCCTGGGCCTGAACCTGACCGACCCGGTCCGCGACGGGATCCTGGGGCACTCGGGCCGCGCGCGCGAGCCGATCACGCTCGAGGGGAGGATCGTGCGCCTGATGGACCGCGTCGCCTACATCAACCACGACATCGACGACGCCGTGCGCGCGGGCCTGCTGGCGCCCACAGACCTTCCGGCCGGCCCGATCGAGACCCTCGGCGACACCGGATCGCGGCGGATCGACACGCTCGTGCACGACCTGGTCGAGCACTCCGCGGCGGCCGGGGACATCGTCCAGGGGGAGAGCGTCGGCGCGGCGATGGCCGCGTTGCGCGCGTTCATGTTCGAGCGCGTCTATCTCGGGGCCGAGGCGACGCGCGAGCACGCCAAGATCAGGCTCGTGATCCGTTCCCTGTTCGATCACTACTGCGCCCACCCCGAGGAGATCCCGGCGTCGATCCCGCCCGGCGAGCTGCCTCGCAGGGTCACCGACTACCTGGCCGGGATGACCGACCGGTTCTGCATCCGCACGTTCGAGGCGCTCAGCGTGCCGGTGGCGTTCGCGCCGTGAGGGCGGGCGGGCTCCGATACACCGCCGACTCGCGTGACCGTGTGCGCGACGCGGCCGACATGCTGGCGATCGTCTCGGCTCACACCGAGCTGCGCCCGGCCGGCGCCAACGAATACGTCGGGCGCTGCCCGTTCCACGACGAGCGAACGCCGTCCTTCGGCGTGAATCCGCTCGAAAAGGTCTACTACTGCTTCGGCTGCCAGGCCTCGGGCGACGTCTTCCGCTTCGTGATGGAGACCGAGGGTCTCGACTTCACCGGCGCGATGCAGGCGCTCGCGGATCGGTTCGGGGTCGAGCTCGAGACCGAGGCCGAGCACCCGGACGCGGCGAAGAAGCGCGAGCGCCGCGAGCGGCTCTACCAGCTGCTCGGACGCGCCGCCACCTACTACGCACGCTACCTGTGGGAGGCCCGCGAGGCCGAGCCGGCGCGTGAGTACCTGCTCAGGCGCGGCCTGCGCGAGGAGACGTTGCGCGAGTTCCAGGTCGGATACGCGCCGAGCGCGTGGGACCGGATGCTGACCGCCTCGCGCCGGGCCGCCTTCAGCGACGAGGACCTGCTCGTCGTCGGGCTGGCTCAGCGCTCGAAGACGAATCCCGGGCGGATCTACGACCGCTTCCGCGAGCGGATCATGTTTCCCTCGACCGACGCGCGCGGGCACGTGCTCGGCTTCGGGGCGCGCGCGATGCGCGAAAACCAGCAGCCGAAGTATCTGAACACGGCCGACGGTGAGCTTTACCACAAGCGCCGGGTGCTGTTCGGGATCGACCGCGCCCGGGCCGCGGCGGCACGGGCCGGCCGGGTGATCCTGGTCGAGGGCTACACCGACGTGCTCGCGCTTCATCAGGCGGGGCTCCAGAACTCGGTCGGAATCATGGGTACGGCGCTCACCGAGGAGCAGATCTCCGAGCTCGAGCGGGTCGCCACGGTGCTCGAGCTGTGCCTCGACGCCGACCGCGCTGGTCAGGACGCGATGCTCCGCGCCGCGCAGCTCACGGACCGTCGCAGGCTCCAGCTCCGCGTCGTGCCCCTGCCCGAAGGGACCGACCCGGCCGAGCTGATCGAGCGAGCCGGAGCGGACGCGTTACGCGAGCGGGTGGCCGCGTCGGTGCCGTTCGTCTCCTTCCACGTCGACCGGATCCTCGAGGGCAACGACACGAGCAGCGCCGAGGGACGCGACCGGGCGTTCCGAGAGCTCCAGCCGGCGCTCAAGCACCTGCGCAGCGGCCTGTTCGGCGACGAGCTGTTGCGCCGGATCGCCGGCCGGCTGGGACTGACCGAGGCCCAGCTCGGGTCGCTCATCGAGGGGGCGAGCAAGGAGAACGGCGCCGGCGCCGCGGCGGCCGGCACGCCCGCCGGTGCCGAGGCGATCGAGCAGGGAGCCCGGCAGGAGCAGACGTTCCTCGCGCTGTGTATCGCGATGCCGCGAGCGGGAGCACGGAAGCTGTTCGAGATCGACATCGACGGGCTGATCACGAGCGGGGTGCTGCGCCGCGCCGCCCGGCACATCGCGGGGCGGACGGACTCGCCGCTCGCCGATCTCCCGGCCGGCGATGAACCGCTGGCTCGCGCCGTGGCCGCGCTGGTCGCCGAGGCGGGGCAGCGTGGGCAGGTGAGCGAGGACGAGCTCGAGCACGCGCGGCTCGTGCTCGACGAGGCGAGGCTCGAGCGGGCGATCCGGCGTTCCACCGCCGAAGGCGGAGCCGGCATCCCCGAGCTGGCGCGCGAGCGAGAGGCGGTGCGAGCCGCGCGCCACGCCGTCACCACGAGGCTCGAGCGGGCGGTGTGAGCCTCAGCGCCGGGCCGCGCCACCCGGCCGCGCCGCGCCGCGCCGCGCCGTGCCGCGCGGGTCAGCGCCCGCGCCGCGCCACCCGGCCGCGCGTGGCGGCCAGGACCGCGCTCCGGAGCGCCGCCAGCGTCGTGCCGTGGCTGCGCGCGATTTCGCGCATCGGCTCGCCCGAGCGAAGCTCGGCGCGCAGCCGCGTCGGCGTGATGCCGAGATACTGCGCCGCGGCCCGGAGCTCGAACGGCGTCAGGCCGGACACGCGGGCTGACCGACTGCGGCGACTCGTCTGAACCGGCGCGATCAGGTCGGTTTGCGGGCGCACGGGCAGGATCAGCGGCGGAAGCGGCGTCTGGTTGAAGTCGAAGTCGGCCTGGAGGTCGCCGAGCTCCGGCTCGTCCTCGCGCACGTCCGGGCGCGGGTCGGGCCGCCCGTCGGTCCGAGGGTCAAGCCGCTGGCCGTTCAGGAAGTCGTCCTCGATGAACTTGACGTAGGCGTCGAAGCTGAGCGTCTGATGGTCGATGAAGCCGCGCCGGGCGTATGGGCTGATGACGAGTCCGGGGACGCGCAGGCCATACCCGTTCTGGTCCACCTGGGGCGGCGCGACGTGGTCGTAGAAGCCGCCCCAGTCGTCCCAGGCGAGGAAGATCGCGGTGCTGTCCCAATCGGGGCTCTGCATGATCGTGTTGATCAGCCCCGTCACGTAGGTCTGACCGGCGGTGATCAGACCAGGC
>DATBYI010000381.1:0-7402 GCA_036513815.1 Solirubrobacteraceae bacterium | reverse complement strand
GCGGCGGTTCAGCGTGGACGAGACGGTTCACCGTCACAAGCCGGCGCACGAGGCCTATGAATCGGTGGCCGCCGCCCTCGGCGCTGACCCGGGAGACATGTGCCTGATCGCGTCTCACGTGTGGGACACGCTGGGCGCGCTTTCCGCCGGGTGGCAGGCTGGACTCATCCTGCGCGAGGGCAATGCCCCGCTCGACGTCGGCCCTCAGCCCGATTACATCGGCCAGGACCTCGACGCGATCGCCGACCAGCTGATCGAACGCTATCCCACAGACAGGAGATTTCAATATGCCAGTCACTCGCATCGCCATCCGTAACGGCAAGACGCCCGAGTACAAGCGGGCGTTGCTGGAAGAGATCTACGAAGCGATGCGCGAGACGGTCGCCATCAAGGAGGGCGACCGCTTCATGGCGATCACCGAGCATGACGAGGATGAGTTTGCCTACGGACCGTTTCTGGGCATCGATCGCAGCGAGGATCTCGTCCAGATCCAGGTCTTCTGGGCGCCGGGCAAGACGGTCGACGCCAAGCTCGCGATGTACAAGCGGATCGTCGAGCGTCTGGGAACGAACCCGGGCGTCCGCCCCGGCGACGTGTTGATCTCGGTGATGGAGACGGCGGCCGAGAACTGGTCGTTCGGCAACGGGGAGACGCAGTTCTACCAGCCGCCGGACCGTCAACTCGTGTGAACATGTGACGATTGTCAGCCCGCCGGACGACCAAGATCCGCCACAGCCTCGGCGCGGGCGGGACCTTCCGCCACGAGCCGCCACGGCTGCGCACCGACGCCGACGACGACGAGCAACGACACGCGACGTGGTTCGAGCTCTTCTTCGATCTCGTGTTCGTCGCGGCGGTCAGCCAGCTTGGCCTTGCCCTCGCGCGCGACCCGACGGCGGCGGTGTTCGCCCGCTTCACCGCACTGTTCGTCGTGCTCGTGTGGGCGTGGGTTCTCTACACGCTGTACGCGAACCGCTTTGACACCGACGACCTGATCTTCCGGCTGGCGAAGTCAGGCGGCATGGTCGCGATCGCGACCGTGGCGGTCGACGTCCACCGGGTGATGGAGGGTCACGGCGGCACGATCGCGTTCGCCCTCGGCTATGTGGCGCTCCGCGGGTTCCTCCTGGCGTTGTACGGCCGCGCGCTCTATCACGTCGAAGGGGAAGCGAGGAGGCTCGCTCAGACCTATCTGGTTGGCTACTCAGCCACCACCGCGCTCTGGCTGGTGTCGGTAGTGGTTCCCAGTCCGGGTCGCTATGTGCTTTGGGGTGTGGCAATGGTGGGCGACTTCGCGATAGCGCCCAGGGCCTGGGCCACTCTCAGCGGGCATTCGGTCGTGGTATCGCACCTCACCGAGCGCTTCGGCACCTTCTTCATCATCGTGCTGGGCGAGTCGGTGGTGGGCGCGGTGGCGGGAATGGCCGAGGTCAAGTTGACGCCCGATTCGTGGATCGTGGCCGGCATCTGTTTCGTGGTGGCGCTGTGCCTGTGGTGGATCTACTTCGACCTGGCCGACACGTCGGTCGTCGGGCGTGGGGCGCTCGGACTCATCTACGTCTTCCCTCATCTCCCGCTCCTGGCGGGGATCGCGGCGTTTGGCGAGGGCACCAAGCTGGCTGTCATCGCGGCGGCACACCCGAGTCTCGGCGCCGGGGCGCGGTGGGCGCTCGCGGGGGGGATCGCAGCGTTCTCTCTGTCGCTGGCGGTGATCCACCTCGGAGCCGAGTGGACCACGCTTCGTGACCGCACCTTCCTCGGCCGGATCTGGCTCGCCGCCGGAGCGCTCGTCGTCGCCGCGGCGGGCGGTCGCCTCGCCCCGGTGGGTTTCGCCTTGCTCGTTGTCGGTGGGGTGCTCGGCCAGCTGCTCCTCGAGGCCTTCACGCCCCGGCTCGGAGCGGCCTCGGTTGTCGAGTTGGTCCCACCCTCGGTAAGAACCGCGCCGAGCGAGGCACTCACGTTGCCAAACGCGGTCGAGGGCGGCCGCCCCGAGACGGAAAGCGAGAGCACGTGAGCGCCACCCGCAAGAAGACCGACGATCCTTGGTCCGACCTGAGCCGAAGCGAACTGATTGCCCTGGGCCGGAGAATCGTGATCGAGCGACTGGAGAGCCTTGGCTGCACGGTGCAGGAGCCGAAGAGCCGGATCGACAGCAAACTCGAGGTGCGGACGCAGTCCGGCCGCTCGCTCGAGATGTTCGTCTCGACCCAGCGCCTGGGCGGCTATGTCTTCTGGACCAAGCGCCGCATGCAGCCGGCGGGGGACCGGTTTGCCGCGGTCGTGCTGCTGGCTGACGACCCGGAGCCCGCGCTCTATCTCGTGCCGAGCGAGGCGTGGCTCGACGCGTCCGCACCGCTCAAGGACCGCCCCAACATCGGCAAGCGCAGCGAGCCCGAATACGGCATCTCGGTCGCGCGGTCCTCACTGCCCGCCCTGGAGCGGTTCGCCTGGAACGAGAGTGCTGACCGCTCGTATTTCGCCTGAGGAGTCGATGATCGTGTCGATGAACCGCAGCGCGGCCGTGGCTGCCTCGAGCCGCCAAGAGAGCACGATCTGATCGAATCCCGGAGCTTCGTTCACCGCGGCTTGGAGACGCTCGGCGATCCCTTCAAAGCGCTCGCGTTGAGCCTTCAACAACGGGCGCCGGTCGGCCTGGCGGCGGTGAAGGAAGAGCAGCTTCAGCAGGAGCAGCGACCGCGCGTCGCGGACGTGCTCAACCGGCGTGTCGAGCCACTCGTCAACGGCCCGCCGGCCGGTCGGGGTGATCCGTAGGACCGTTCGGTGGGGGCCCGAGCGGCTCGGTACCGTCTCGGCCGGCCGGACGAGCTCCTGGCGCATGAGCGCCTCGATCGCGTAGTAGACGCGCGGACGTCGGAGCGACCACACCCTTCCGATCTCGCCGTCCTCGCCCATCGCCCGGGCGAGGGCGAATCCATGGCTCGGGCCTTCGTCGAGCAGGGCCAGAACTGCCCATTCGCTCGGCGTCATTTGCTCGCCAGTGCGCGGCACCTCGCCAATGAACGCTAACGCGATCCGACGCGGTAAGAGATCGCTTGCCAGGTAGTCAGGATTGGACTAGCGTTAGACGACCGCGATTACGGGATCAACATTCACGCGCGCGGGCGCGGTTCGCGCTGAGAGGAGATGGTCATGGCGGTTCTGGAATCGGTAGAGCAGCAGGCTGACAGCTTCGTTCGCTCACCGCACAAGCTTCTGATCGACGGCGACTGGGTCGAGGCGGCCTCGGGACAGACGTTCGAGACGCTCAACCCCGCCACGGAGGAGGTCCTGGCCGAGGTTGCCTACGGGCAGGCCGAGGACATCGAGCGCGCCGTGAAGGCCGCGCGCAAGGCGTTTGCGGACGACTCCGAATGGCGAACGATGAACGCGTCCGATCGGGGACGGCTGATCTGGCGGATCTCTGAGCTGATCGAGGAGCACGCGGACGAGCTCGCGATGCTCGAGTCGCTCGACAACGGCAAGCCGTACCACATTGCCAAGGCGGCGGACGTACGGCTGGCGGCGGACCTGTTCCGCTACATGGCGGGCTGGACGACCAAGATCGAGGGCACGACCGTGCCGATCTCGGCGCTGCCCGCGCCGGGCGAGTACCTCGCCTACACGTTGCGCGAGCCGGTCGGCGTCGTCGGCCAGATCATCCCGTGGAACTTCCCGCTGCTGATGGCCGCCTGGAAGCTCGGCCCGGTGCTCGCATGCGGGTGCACCGCGGTGCTCAAGCCAGCCGAGCAGACGCCGCTTTCGGCGCTGCGACTGGGTGAGCTGCTCCAGGAGGCCGGGCTGCCCGACGGCGTGGTGAACATCGTGACCGGCTTCGGCGATGCCGGCGCGGCGCTGGCCGCGCACGACGATGTCGACAAGGTCGCGTTCACCGGCTCGACCGAGGTCGGGAAGCTGATCGTCCAGGCCGCGGCCGGCAACCTCAAGAAGGTCACGCTCGAGCTCGGCGGCAAGTCGCCGAACGTCGTGTTCGCCGACGCGGATCCCGAGAGCGCCATCATCGGCGCCGCCAACGGGATCTTCTTCAACCACGGACAGTGCTGCAACGCGGGCTCGCGCCTGTACATCCAGAAGCCGATCTTCGATGACATCGTCGCCGGGGTGGCCGATCAGGCCAAGCAGATCAAGGTCGCGGTCGGAACTGACCCCGACGCGCAGATGGGGCCGCTGATCTCCGATGAGCAGTTCGAGAAGGTGCTCGGTTATCTGGACTCGGGCAAGACGGACGGCGCGGAGGCCGTGGTCGGTGGCGGGCGCGTCGGCGACCAGGGCTACTTCGTGCAGCCGACGATCCTCACCAACACCAACCCGGACATGAAGGTCGTGCGCGAGGAGATCTTCGGACCGGTCGTGTGTGCGATCCCGTTCGACGATCCGAGCGAGATCGTCCCGGTGGCGAACGACACCAACTACGGTCTCGCCGCGGGGGTGTTTACGCGCGATATCTCGAAGGCGCATCGGACCGCGAAGCGGCTGCGGGCCGGCACCGTGTGGATCAACACCTACCACGTGTTCGACGCCGCGATGCCGTTCGGCGGCTACAAGGAGTCGGGGTGGGGCCGCGAGATGGGCCACCAGGTCCTGAACAACTACCTCGAGACGAAATCGGTCGTCACGGCCCTCTGATCGAGGCGGACGACTAGGCAATGGCGATCATCCGTCCGGCTTCGGGCCCAGGCTCGGGCCGGACGGATAACGCCAATTTGTCGGTGGCGCCTGGCGGCGGCGCCTTATCCGTTCCCGCTCCATACGCGCCGGTGGCGCATCCCGGCACTCCGGGACGGTGGAGCGATGAGGCCATCCTCCGGGCGCTTCGCGACTGGGCCGTCGAGACGGGGGCCCCTCCTCGCCGCCAGGACTGGTCGGGCGAGGATCCGCGCGCGGCCCCTCCGGCCCAACGCAAGTGGATGCGCGAGCATCCGTATTGGCCGAGCAGCTCGTGCGTGGCGGCGCACTTCGGCTCGTGGAGCCGAGCGCTTGAAGCCGCCGGGCTGCCCGCACGCAAACTGACCTTTGAGGACACGGTAGGCGAACGCATCCAGACCGCCTGGCGGATGCGCGCGCAGGGCCACACGATCCGCGCCATCGGCGAGCAGCTCGGCGTGTCGACCTCGACTGTCCATAACTACTTGAAGGCGGGCAGCTGTCCGCAGTGCGGAGGGCCGGTTGCCAGCCCGCGCGCACACCGCTGCCTCGCCTGCACCGCGAGCGAGCCGACGCTCCCGCGAGCCTGGACCCGGGATGGGGTCCGCGAGGCGATTCGCGCCTGGACGGCCGAGCACGGTCGCGCCCCGAGCTACCACGAGTGGACGCCGTCGCGGACGTCTCCCGGAGTGTGGGAGACGGAGAGCCCCCGCTGGCCGAGCGCGGCCGTCGTCTGCGACAGCTACGCCGATTACCTCAGTCCTTGGAACGCCGCGCTCCTCGACGCGGGAGCGTCTATACGCTTCCAGCGCTGGAGCGATGACGCGACGCGAGCCGCGCTCGCCGAGTTCTGGACGCGCACGGGCCGGGCGCCGGTGCCCGCAGACCTCCAGACGGCGAGTTGGCGCGGCCCGACGTCGAGAACGCTGCGACGCCGCTACGGAGGCATCGCGCAGGCATGGGCCAAGCTCGGCCCCGTCCCGGAAGGCATAAAGGAGTGAGATGGCGACGACCGACGTGACCCAGCAGCGGCTGTTGATCGGGGGCGAGTGGGCTGACGCGCGCTCGGGCCAGACCTACAGCCAGACCTTCCCGTTCACCGGCGAGGAGGTGGGGGTCGCCGCCGCGGCCGGCCGCGAGGACGCGCACGCCGCGGTGGATGCCGCAGCTGACGCCTTCGGCGAGTGGTCGCGCAGCGCGCCGGCGATGCGCCGAGAGATCCTCGGCAAGGCGGCCGACCTGCTCATGGAACGCCAAGCGGAGATCGCCGGGATCGTCACCGAGGAGACCGGTGGCGTGTTCGGCTGGGGAATGTTCAACGTCCAGCTCGCCGCCGGGATGCTCAGAGAGGCGGCGGCCCAGGCGTACGGGTTGGTCGGAGAGGTAATCCCCTCCGACGTGCCCGGCAAGCTCGCCATGGGCGTCCGGGCGCCGGCCGGGGTCGTCGTCGGGATAGCGCCCTGGAACGCACCCGTGATCCTCGGGACGCGGGCGGTCGCCACGCCGCTCGCCTACGCCAATACGGTCGTCCTCAAAGCCTCCGAGATCTGTCCCCGTACGCACGCGACGATCGTCCAGGCGCTCAACGATGCGGGCGTGCCACCGGGGGTGGTCAACCTGATCACCAACCGCCCCGAGGACGCGGCCGACGTCGTGGACGAGCTGATCGCGCATCCGGCCACGCGGAGGATCAACTTCACGGGCTCGACGAAGGTGGGACGGATCATCGCCGAGAAGGCGGGCAGGCACCTCAAGCGGGTGCTGCTCGAGCTCGGCGGCAAGGCCCCCATGGTCGTGCTCGCCGACGCCGATCTCGATCGCGCGGCCGCCGCCGCGAGCTTCGGGGCGTTCTTCCACCAGGGACAGATCTGCATGTCGACCGAGCGGATCGTTGTCGACCGCGCCGTTGCCGACGCACTCGCCGAGAAGCTCGCCGAGCGCGCGAGCGCTCTTGCCGTGGGCGACCCGCGTGAGCCCACCACGGCGATCGGCCCGCTCATCAACCGGGCCGCGGTCGAGCGCGTGAACGGACTGGTCGAGGATGCCGTGGGAAAGGGCGCGAAAGCCCTCAGCGGCGGGGCGCCGGATGGTCCGTGCTTCCCGCCGACCGTGCTCGCCGGTGTCACCCCCGATATGCGCCTGTACTCCGAGGAGTCATTCGGGCCGCTGGTTGCCGTGATGCCGGTCGACGGCGTGGACGAGGCCGTCCGGGTCGCCAATGACAGCGACTACGGCCTCGCCGCCGCGGTCTTCAGCGAGAACGTCCCAGCCGCGCTCGAGGTCGCCCAGCGGATCGAGTCGGGCATCTGCCACGTCAACGACACGACGGTTCAGGACGAGCCGCAGATGCCGTTCGGTGGGGTCAAGGCGAGCGGGTTCGGCCGGTTCGGTGGCCGGGCGGCGCTCGAGGAGTTCACCGAACTGCGGTGGATCACGGTTCAGGAGCTGGCGCGCCAATATCCAATCTGATGGGGGTGTGAGATGAGCCGCAAGTGGTTGGCGTCAATCGTGCTGGTCGGCGCCCTTCTGTCGGTTCCGGCCACGGCGGGAGCCCCTGGCACGCGCCGGCGCCGAGCCTGACGGTCGGCGGGGCCGTCGCGACGCCCGGGACGTACTCGCTCACCCAACTGCAGGCGCTCGAGACGACGTTCACCGTCAGCCACTCGTCGTGGTGGTGGGAATCTCGAACCGAGACCGATCAGGGCGTACTGCTCGAGACCCTCGTGAACACGGCCGGACC
>DATBYI010000380.1:0-18346 GCA_036513815.1 Solirubrobacteraceae bacterium | reverse complement strand
GAAACCTTGATCTTCCGCGGGACTTTCGAACACGCGCTCGACGCGAAGCACCGGTTGACGGTGCCTTCGAAGTTCCGCGCGGCGCTGGCGGGTGGGGTGGTGCTGGCGGCCTCGCCGGAGACGACGGCCTCGGCTCCGCGCTCGATCGCGTTGTGGACGCCGGAGGAGTACGAGGCCTACACCGCTGCTTCGCTCACCGGGCTCAGTCCGATCTCACCGGAGGCCCGGGATCTCAAGCGCTTCTTCTTCAACTACTCCCATGACACCGAGCTCGACTCAGCCCACCGCGTGATGATCCCGCCCTCGCTCATGGAGTACGGCGCGCTGGACCGCGAGGTAGTGGTGGTCGGCTCGGGCGAATGCCTCGAGGTGTTCGATCGCTCCCGGTACGCCGGCTACAGCGACGACGTCCTGTCCCGTATCCCCGACATCGCAGCGAGCCTTGGCCACACTGCTTGATATGACCCGTACTCACATCCCGGTGCTCGCCGGGGAGTTGATCGACCTTCTCGATCCGCACCCAGGGGAAACCGCGGTCGACGGCACCTTCGGTGGCGGGGGTCACGCACGCCTGATCGCGGACCGCCTAGGCCCCACCGGGACGCTGATCGGGATCGATCGGGATCCAATCGCCGAGGAGCGCTTCGCCGAGATCGCCGCCGAGCTTCCGTGCCGGACGCGGTTCATTCGGGCGGACTTCGCCACCGGGCTGATGCGCCTAGAGGCCGAGGGTGTCCGCGCCGATCTCGCCTACCTCGATCTCGGCATGTCCTCGATGCAGGTCGACACGTGGGAGCGGGGCTTCTCCTACGCGTACGACGCGCCGCTCGACATGCGAATGGATCCGGACCAGGACCTCACCGCGCGCGAGATCGTCAACACGTGGGACGAGCGTCGTCTGGCCCGCCTGCTCCGTGAATACGGCGAGGAGCGTTACGCCAACCGGATCGCGCGTGCGATCGTGCGGGCGCGCAGCCGCGAGGAGCTCGACTGCACCCAGCAGCTCGTCGACGTGATCAAGAGCGCCGTGCCGATTCCTGCCCAGTTCGCCGGCGGCCATCCGGCGCGCCGGACCTTCCAGGCGCTACGGATCGCGGTCAACGACGAGCTCGCGCAGCTCGACGCGGCGCTGCCCGAGGTCTGGAAGGTGCTGAGGCCCGGAGGACGGTTCGCGGCGATCTCCTTCCACTCGCTCGAGGATCGTCGCGTGAAGCGATTCCTGACCGGGCTCGCGCGCGGGTGCATCTGTCCGCCCGAGCTGCCCATCTGCGTGTGCGGCCACCACCCGGAGGCGGAGCTGCTGACCCGGCGCGCGGTGGCGCCGACCGCCGGCGAGATCGAGTCGAACCCGCGGGCGAAGTCGGCCCACCTGCGCGCGGCGAGGAAGCTGGAGGACGCGCCGCAGTGAGACCGGGAGCGCTGACCCAGGCCGCCCGCAGCGCCGCGTCCAACCGTCAGGCCGCGGAGACCTGGCCCCGTCAGGCCGCGGAGACCTGGCCCCGCCAGGCCGCGGAGACCTCGCGCCGCCAGGCCGCCCAGACCCGCCAGGCAGCCCAGACGTCCCGCAAGACCGAACAGACGACTCACCGCCAACCCGCGCAGACATCCCACGGCCAGGGGGCCCAGGCACGCGTCAAGCAGCGCTCGGCGACGGCGCAGCGGTCGCCCACTCAGCCGGCGCGGCCGAGCCGGCCCCCGCGTCGCGTCTCGGGGCCGTTGCGCGGTGGCGCCCGCGCCGCCCGCGCCACGAGTAGCCCCGGCGCCACGAGTAGCGCCCGCGCCACCGGTAGTCCGCGCGCCGCGACCGTCGCCGCACGCGCCACCGGCAGCTCCCGCGCCACCGTCGCCGCACGCGCCACCGGCGGCCCTCGAGCGATGGCGGCGGCGGCTCTGGCCACTGCCGCCGTCCTGCCCCGCGTGGCCGTCGCCACCGCGGCCGCCACAGCCCCTCGCGCCGGCGCGATCGCGTGGCCGCTCCGCCCGCTGACCGGGGGCCGCACCAAGACCAAGCCAGTTGGCGGCCCGGTTAGGCGGATCGCCGCGTTCGTCGTGTCGCTGCCGGACCACGGGGTGCTCGATCGCCTCGTCCGCGGTCGTGCCTGGATTCCCGTCCTCGGCGTTCTGCTGGCCGGGATCGTGGCCACCCAGGTCGAGATCCTGAAGCTGGGCGCGAGTATGGGGCGGGCGATCGAGCAGACGACGACGCTCACGAGCCAGAACGAGCAGCTGCGCGACAGCGTCGCGACGCTCGGCGACGACCAGCGGATCGAGCAGCTGGCGAGTTCGATGGGGATGGTTCTCCCGCCCCCCGGCGCGGTGGGCTATCTGCCTTCGGGAGCCAACGGCAACGTGAGCGGGGCGCTGGGCAACATCCACTCGCCCGATCCCTCCGCCTTCGTGCTCATGACGCCGCGGGCCGGAGACGGCGCGGTCATCACCGGCGCGGGCACCTCGACGTTGCCGCCACCGCCTGGCGCGCCCGTGCCGCCGGTGACGACCGGCGTCACCACGAGCTCGGGTGCGTCCACGGTGCTGAGCACGGGTACAGCGTCGAGCGCGGCGACCGGAACGACGGCCAGCACGACCCCCGCGCCCACGTCGACCGACACGCAATCTTCGGCGGCGACTCAGCAGAGCTCGACGACCTCACCGGAGACGACGACCCCGGTAACGAGCTCGCAGGCCCCAACGACGACTTCGCAGACCTCGGACGGCACAGGCACAGGCACAGGCACAGGCACCGGCGGGAGCGCTTCGGGCGCGCCGACGGACCAGGGCACTCAGGGTGCGGCCACCGGTGCCGCGGCGATCCAGCCGGACAGCTCCCAGCAGCAAAGCGGGGGATAGCGCCGCGTGGCGCTCATCGACCGTCGCATTCGGGTCCTCTTCATCGCGTTCCTGGCGCTACTGGCGATCGCGCTGGCGCGTGCCACCTACCTCGGATCGGTACAAGCCGGGTCGCTCGAACGCGCGGCGGCGACGCAACAGGTGAGCGACGTGGTGGTTCCCGCCCCGCGGGGGATGATCACCGACCGGGAGGGGGCGGAGCTGGCGATCAGCGAATCGGCGGACGACATCGTCGCCGACCCCTACCTGATCAAGAACGCGATCTCGGCGTCGGCCGAGCTGTCGCCGGCGCTCGGCGTGCCCCAGCTGAAGATGCAAACGCTGCTGACCAAGCCGAACACCGGTTTCGTCTACCTGGCCCACCTCGTTCCCGCGGCGCAGGCGAACGCGATCGCCGACATGCACATCGCCGGCATCTCGCTCATGCCGGAGACGCGCCGGGTCTATCCGCGGGGCAACGAAGCCTCCCAGGTCGTCGGGTCGGTCTACCTCGACGGCGACGGCGCCAGCGGCATCGAGTACCGCTACAACAACGTGCTCGAGGGGACGAACGGGCAGCGCCGGATCGTCAGCGATGCGATCGGGCAGCCGATCTCGATCGACGACCTCCACGCCGCCGTCCCCGGCAAGACGGTGGCGCTGACGATCGACTCGGGCCTGCAGCAGGAGGTCGAGCGCGTGCTCGCGCAGGTCGGGAGCACGTATTCGCCCAAGAGCGCCACCGCGATCGCCGTGAACCCGAGCACGGGCGCGATCCTCGCGCTGGCCAACTGGCGCTCGCCGAGCGCGGGCAGCTCGGCCGGTCCGGATGACCTCGCGGTCGGACTCAGCTACGAGCCCGGCTCGACGTTCAAGGCGATCACGGTGGCCGGCGCGCTCCAGGACGGTCTCGTCACGCCGAACACCGAGTTCAACATCCCGCCGACGCTGTCGTTCGCGAGCAACGAGCCGCCGATCCACGACGCCGAGGACCACGGATACGAAACCCTCAGCGTGGCCGGGATCCTCAAGTACTCGAGCAACATCGGCGCCGATCTGATCGGGCAACGGCTGGGCGCGCAACGCTTCAATTACTGGGTCCACCGGTTCGGCTTCGGATCCCCGACCGGAATCGACCTGCCGGGCGAAGCCGGCGGCATCATCCTGCCGCCTTCGCGCTACTCCGGCGCTTCGATGTTCAATCTGCCGTTCGGGCAGGGCGAGTCGGTCACGCCGATGCAGATGATCGCCGCCTACGACGCGATCGCCAACGGCGGGATCCTGCGCGCCCCCCACGTGGTCCAGGCGGTCGGGACCAAGCCGACTCCGCTGCCGTCCGGCCAGCGGATCATCTCGTCGGCCACCGCCTCGCAGCTCCGCGACATGCTGCGCGGCGTGTTCGCGGACGGAGGCACGGCGTCCGGAGCGGAGATTCCCGGCTACGACATGGCCGGGAAGACGGGAACCGCGAACATCGCGGTTGACGGCCACTACTCCGACAGCGCCTACGTGGCCTCGTTCATCGGGATGGTGCCGACCGACCATCCCAGGCTCGTCGTGGCGGTCGTCGTCAACCAGCCCCAGGGATCGATCTACGGCGGCTCGGTGGCGGCGCCGGCTTTCCAGCAGATCGTCGGGTGGGCCGTGCCGTATCTCGGGATCCCGCCGAAGTAGCGGACTTGTCGGCGGCGCCTGACGGCGGCGCCTTAGTCCGGGGCGACCTCGAGCCCAGCTGGCGCCTGAGCACCCCGAGCCGCTCGTCCCACTCGGCGCCGACCGCGGTCATCCAATCGACGGCATCGGACAGCGGGGCGGGCGTGAACTCGTAGCGAACCTCGCGACCCGAGCGCTGGCGGGCGATGAGGCCGGCCGCGGCCAGGGCATTCAGGTGCTTGAGGACCGCCTGGCGCGAGATCGGCATCTCCGACGCGAGCTCGGTGGCGGTCGTCGCCGAGTGCTCGGCAATGGCCGCCAGCAGCGCGCGTCGGGTGGGATCGGACAGCGCGCCGAACACCGCACCGGCGCGATTCTCGCCTTCAGGCCCGCTCACGAGGCCACGAGCGCCGGTCCGTAGACCGAACCCCCGGCTCCCGGGAGGGGCACACCGACCAGGTCGAGCACGTCGAGCGGCCGCGTCTCGACGATGCGCAAGCGGGTGCCGCGGTCGCGCTCGAGGATTCGGAGCTCAACCCGGCTCGCCGGCTCGTCGCCCACGGTCCACCAGAAGCTCAGGTGCTCGGGCATCGCGACGCCCTCGACCCACCCGGTCCGCACCTGACCGTCGGACTCGAACTCGGCGTCACCTCCCGGACGCAGCTCGAGGCTGACGTGGTCGGCCAGCCATCCGTCACTAGTCACGGCATCCCACACCTCCTGGGGGGTGGCGGGGAGCCACAGCTCGCGCTCGATCCGTTCGGTCATCGGTGCCTCCTGTTACGCGCAACCAATAGGTTGCGGGTTTGCTACGGTTGCCTGCAACCAACTGGTTGCACCTTAGCAACCCGGAATTCTCGGCGATCGCCTGACGGCGGCGCCTCACCGACAGGAGGTCTCTCATGCCACTCGTTCCTATGGTCGTCGAGCAGACCGCTCGCGGCGAACGCTCCTTCGACATCTACTCCCGGCTGCTCAACGACCGCGTGGTGTTCCTCGGCGGCGTGGTCGACGAGGACTCGGCCAACCTGATCGTCGCCCAGCTCGTCCACCTCGAGTCCGACGATCCCGACAAGGACATCCACCTGTACATCAACTCCCCTGGCGGCTCGATCTACGCCGGGCTCGCCATCTACGACACGATGCAGTTCATCCGACCCGACGTGCAGACGATCTGCTACGGGATCGCGATGTCGATGGGCTCGCTGCTGCTGGCGGGCGGGGCGCCCGGAAAGCGCCTCGCTCTGCCGAACAGCCGGATCCTGATCCACCAGCCCTCCGGCGGGTTCGAGGGGCAGTCGACCGACATCGAGATCCACGCGCGCGAGGTGCTGGCGCTCCGGGCCCGGATCGACGAGCTGTACGCCGAGCACACCGGGCAGGAGCTCGAGCGCGTCCACGCCGACATGGAGCGCGACCGGTTCTTCACGGGCGCCGAGGCCGTCGGCTACGGGCTGGTCGACCGGGTTATCAACCATCGCGAGCTCGTCGGGGGCGCGCGCGGATTCGGAAGAGGCTGACGGGGCGCCGCGCCGGCGAGCACCGGAGCGGGCCGCGGCGCCTCAGAGGCCGCGGCCCGCGGCGCCTCAGGGCGGGCGGCGCCTCAGGGCGGGCGGCGCCTCAAGGCGGGCGGCGCCTCAGGGCCGGCGGCGCCTTAGAGGCCGCGGCCCGTCAGCACGTGCGGGATCGTGCGCAGCAGGAGCTTGAGGTCCGCCCACAGCGACCAGTTGGCCACGTACAGGTAGTCGATCGCGACCATCTCGTCGAGCGGGACGCGGCTCGAGCCGAGCACCTGCCAGTGGCCGGTTATGCCCGGGGTCAGCTCGAGCCGGCGGCGGTGCCAGCCGACCACGCGCTTGTCCTCCTGGGGGATGAGCGGGCGAGGGCCGACGAGGCTCATCTCGCCGCGCAGCACGTTGAGCAGCTGCGGCAACTCATCGACGTTGGAGCGGCGCAGGAAACGCCCAACGCGGGTGATGCGCGGGTCGTCCGCGATCTTGAAGAATCCCTCGGCGGCCTGGTTGTGGACGGCGAGGTCCGCCTTGCGCTCCTCGGCGTCGGCCACCATCGAGCGGAACTTGAGCAGTTCGAAGGAGCGCCCGCCGCGGCCAACGCGCTCCTGTCGGAAGAAGATCGGGCCGTGAGAAGTGAGCTTGATCACCAATGCGACGCCGGCGAACAACGGAGAGAGCAGCACGAGCGCGACGGCGGCGCCGAACACGTCGAACGAGCGCTTGATCATCCGCGATGAGCGCGACAGGCTGAAGGTGCGCACGCCGAGCACCGCGACGCCGTGTACGTCGTCGAACTCGACGGCCGAGCCGACGACCTGGAGCATCGCCGGGATCACGCTGACGCGGACGCCGATCGCCCCGAACGTGCGCATCAGGTCGAGCATGTCGCCACCTCCCGCCGCGTGGGGCGCGATGATCACGCGTTGGATCCGGAGCCTGCGAACGAGCTCGCGGGCATCGGTCAGCGAACGCTCGGAGACGGTCGGGGACGCCCACGGACCCGCGTCGTGGAGCTCGATCTGGGCCACGAGCTTGGCGTTGGTGGCGTAATCGTGCTCGACCTTCTGGCGGAATCGCATGGCCTCGTCGCCGGGGCCGATGAACAGGCAGCGCTCGGGCGGTGTCAGCTGGCCGGCCAGGCGTCGAGCCGCGGCGCGGCCGCCGGCGAAGCCGGCGAACAGCACCGCGAACAGCGCGATCGCCTCCCGTGGACCGAGCACTCCACCGAACACCACGGAGCTCAGCATCAACGCGAGGAACGAGATCAGGGCGGCAAGTTGGAGGAGCGCGGGAAGCTCGTCGAGCGTCGACTTCCGGATTCGCGCCTGGTCACGGTCGTATAGGCCGAGGATCTTCGCCACCGCCGGCGTCAGGACGACGAGCAGCGGGCTCTCGACCGTCAAGTGGGTCGTCTTGCCAAGCGATGCCGCCGTGACCAACCCGACGACGCAGGCGATCACGTCGGCCAGGAGCAGGAGATAGCGGTAGTGAGCATCGCGACGGAGTTGGTCCGAGCGGTCGTGGGCGACCGGGACCGGCTCCAGTTCGCGGATGGCGGATTTCTCGCGCCCCGTGTCACTGGGCTCCCGCGTTCGTGATGTCCGACGCTCTGCCCCTCGCTCTACCGGTGCATGCCCCGAGGCACCGGAGTCGCGGCGCTGCTCGGGTGCGGTCGGGAGAAGGTTTTGCGGATTCATGTGATGGGTGTCTCTCGTGGGAATCGATGGGTGGACCTCGAGGAGCGACCCGCATCCGGCCAGCGCGGATCGCCCACGACAACTCCTCCTCCGACCTCCGGACTGCAGCTCACCCCGACTGTGCAGCAACTACTCCCCGGTCCGGGGTACCCCTCGCCTCGTCCATACAAACACACCGAACCGACGGCGGTTGCGGTGCACGTCGGATGTTCTCGAACAGCTGGAGAAGCAGGGAATTTCCGTGATGGAACGCTTCAACAAAGCGTGGCAATCCTCGTGCACCTCGATGTGACCACACTGTTACGAATCGCACTTGCTCGTGGCCAGTTGGAAGTGACCGCGTATTATGTTGGGAGTCCAATGTGAGTGGCACTGTCTTCTGGAGCAACTGCCTCGCTTGCTCGGTCGATGGGGAAGCGAACCTGCATTTATGAGTCAACCCCGGTTCACGGCACACGTGACTGGCCCTGCGTCCAATATTTGACGCTTTAGTCACGGTGCTTGTACAGCGTGGGCCGTGAGCGTCAACGATGATTGACGCGGGACTGCTCGATGGCGCCACGCTGCTGCTCGATGCGGCGAAGCGTCCGCGCGAGCACGCGTTGCACCGTCCAAAGATGGCTCTGGCCGGCGGCGCGTACCAGATACGTCAGCGGTCGGGAGACCGCCAGGTAAGCCCGTGGTCGGCGGGTCAGCCCGATCAGGTCGGAGAGGGGGTGGGGGAGCCCGCGGGCAAATTCGCCCCGCGCCGGCGAGGCGACGACGCCGGGATGAAACCTCGGCAGCAGAACGCGCGCGGCGCCCTGGCTGCGGGCGTCGCGGATGAAGCCCTCGAGGTTGCGCTCGTGCAGGTGCGACGCCTCCAGCTTCCGATCGAAAGCCCCGGTCAGCCCCGCTTCCAGGCAGCGAATGCCGAAGTCTCGATCCGCGTGGTAGTGCTCGGTGAAGCCGGTATTGGCCATCCCGACGGCCAGGCAATCCGCCCGGCGCATCGAGAAGTTACCGCCCCACAACTCGCGCACGGCGCTCCTCGGCTCGCGCTCGTAGATCTCACAACGTCCCTCGTATTCGCTCGCGTAGAGACGCAGTGCGAAGTCGTCGGCATCCCGCCTGGGCGCCGGCGTCACGGGCATGTAACCGACGACGACATCTGCTGTGCGCTCCGCGTGGTGGCCGGCGTGGCCGCTCACCAGGCCAGGATGCGCGAGCACGTCGTCGTCGACGAACAACACGACCTCGCCGCTGGCGGCGCGGGCACCGGCCTCACGCGCGCCCATGTCACCGCGGTTCTCGATGAACAACGAACGCAGCCGTGGCTCGTCCTGGGCGAGGCGGTCGACGATCTCGAGCGAACCGTCGCGGGAACCGTCGACGACGACGATCACCTCGTTGGCCGCCGGATCGTCCAGCAGGGGCCGGAGGATCCGCTCGAGCAGGGGCGCGCCGTTGTAGGTGGGGACGACAACGGACGTGGTCGGGAGCTCGGTCATCCATTCAACCGTAGCGAGCCGGCGGGAGTCCACCGTTCCTACGGCGATCCGCGGTTACCTTCGCGGAGCCGGGGTAACTTCTGAGACTCCGTGTCGAAAACGCACTTGCGCATATCGACCGCGGTCAGCCTTTGCGTGCTCGCACTTACTGGTCTGTCCGCGTGCGGGTCGTCACGTTCACAACACCGGCCCAAACCTCCTAAACCGGAGCCCAGTGAACCGGTTCAGGCGTCGGCCTGGGACGCTCCGAAACTCCAGGAGCCGCTCACGGTCACGGTCACGGCGGGGCATCACAACCTGAACCTGCTCCCTGGGCAGGACTATGTCGTGCGCTGCCCGCCGGGCCAGCTGGTGTTGGGCTCGAGGCTGGTGGTAAACGGCGGACACAACGTCGAGCTCGAGGACTGCAACCTACGTATCACATCGCACGATTGGGCCGCCTACCTGGAGCATCAGAGCGGAACGCTGTGGGTGCACGACGTGCACTTCGGCGGCAATCACCTGACCGGCGGCCTCCAGATGCAGGAACCCGGCGCCACCGTGGTGATGCGAGACATCGTCTTTGATCGCGTCTATGGCTCGTACCACACCAACCATGCCGAGTTGATCCAGACCTGGTGTGGACCGACGCGCCTGATGATCGACGGGCTCACGGGCTCCACGACCTATCAGGGCCTGTTCCTGCTGCCCGACCAGTGGTGCTCCACGCCGCTCTCGGTGTTCGATCTGCGCCACGTCGACATCAATGACGCGGGCGGCGCGTACGCGCTGTGGCTGGGCGACGTCAAGGGCCCGCTCCGGATGAACGTGCGGGATGTCTACGTGGCGCCGCCGCAACAAAGGGCCTGGCGCGGTTGGTGGTTGTGGCCCAAGCCGCCGGACGGAACGTGGTCGGGCGTCGCCGCCGGCGCGCCGCCCGGCGGGGCCTACGTGCAGCCAACCAGCACCGGGGCGACCGGCGTGGACCAATCGGTCGTGCCCGGGCCTCTCCCGACAGAGTTGAATTAATTCGACATCGCCTCATGCCAGCCCGGCCTGACGTCGAGCCTTTAAGGCATGGCAGGCGCAAAACCGATCGGCCGGCGGGCCCTCGCCGGCGCGGTGGGCACACTGGTCGTCCTCCTCGCGCTCGTTTGCGCCGCCGGCGCCACGCGGGCGCGCGCCGACGTGCCCCGCGGGTCAGCCTGGAGCACGCCGGCGCTGGTCGACCCGACGACGATCACGATCAGCAACGCGGATCGGAACCTCGTGCTCGATCAGCACAAGGACTACATCCTGCAATGTCCTACCGGGCCGGTGCGCCTGAACTGGGCGCTCGTCGTGTGGGGCGGCCACAACGTCGTCTTCCAGGACTGCGACGTGTACGTCACGATCCCCAACTGGTCCGCCGCATTCAAGGACCAGACCGGAACCCTCTGGATTCACGACGTGCATTTCGCCGGCAAGCACCTGCACGGCGGGGTTCAGCTGGAGGAGCCGGCCGCCACCGTAGTAATGCGCGACGTGCTGTTCGACCGCGTCTACGGCTCATATCGGACCGACCACGCCGAGTGCATCCAGACCTGGGCCGGGCCGCGGCGCCTGCTCATCGACGGCCTCACGTGCCGGACGACGTATCAGGGCCTGTTCCTGATGCCCAACCAGTTCGACAGCGGCCGCGCCCCGACGATCTTCGACCTGCGCCACATCAGCATCGACGACTCCCGGGGCGCCTACGCACTCTGGCTCGGCGACGTCAAGGGCGGCCTCTCCAAGCTGCGGCTCAATCTCGAGGACGTCTACGTGGTGCCGAACAAAGCCAGGGTATGGCGTGGATGGTGGCTGTGGCCACAGCCACCGGCGCGCACTTGGGGGCACGTGACCGCGGGCGCGCCCGCCGGCGGGCAGTACGTGTACGCCACGGCGTACGGCGCCACCGGGGTGGATGAAGGCTTCTCGCCGCCCCTCGTCGCTTACGAGAGTTCGTCAACCTGACTTCGGCCAGAGGTCTGCGTGCGGACCTCAACTGCCGGACCGGACCGCTCGATACCAGAGGCATGGACGCGCTCCGTCTCGACCATCGCCGCCGAGCAGCCCCAGGAATGGACCTTTCGCGTCGGCTCGCCTCCCCAAAGGTGAGCAAAACGTGATCCGCGGTGCGAACCCGGACCACCGCGCCAAGCCTAAGAAGATCCTGCGAATTGCGATTCACAGACTCCTGCGAACCGCGACTCGTCCTCGATGCATGTGTCACTTACTCCTGGCGACAGGCATCGCGGCGAGCCTTGCCGCAGTTGCCCCTGCCCTCGGTGCGCAAGGGGCGAAGGGTTCCGGCGGAGGCACCACGGCTCACCAGGCAAAGGCGAAGCCGAAGCCGAAGCCCAAGCCGAAGTGCAAGATGGTGCGCCGGCGGCGCGGAAAGAAATGGGTCCGGGTGAAGGTCTGCCCAAAGCCCGCTCCGAAGCCGACGGCGCGCAAGTCGACGCGGAGCTCCGGGTCCGTCACCGCCACGCAGTCGACCCCGACGTCGGACACCAACAAGGGTCTGCCCGCCGGCACCACGAGCGCGAATCAGGCGCCGACGCAGTACCTACCGGCCGGCGCGTCGGCGTGGGAGGAGCCTGCACTTGTCAACCCCACCGTGATCACGTTGAGCGACTCGAACCGCTCGTTGAGGCTCGACCAGTCACAGGACTACATCATCGAGTGCCCACCGGGTCAGTTCAACGTCTCGGGCAAGATCACGATCTGGGGTGGGCACAACGTCGTATTCCAGGATTGCGATGAGAACATGACGAACCCGTCGGGCGACTGGGCGGGCGATCTGCAGGATCAGACGGGGACGCTGTGGGTGCACGACGTGCATTTCGGCGGCGCTCATCTGACCGGTGGCGTGCAGATGCAGGAACCCGGCGCGACCGTGGTGCTGCGCGATGTGTTGTTCGACACGGTGTACGGCTCGTACACGACGAACCACGCCGAGTGCATTCAGACGTGGTCGGGTCCCGCCCGCTTCCTGATCGACGGCCTGCAGTGCTCGACGACGTACCAGGGCCTGTTCCTCTTGCCGAATCAGTTCGACTCGACGACGACGGAGACGACGTGGGACTTTCGCAACATCCAGATCGACGGGGCCGGTGCGTATGACCTGTGGCTCGGGAACGTGCAGCCGTCCCAGGAGGGGTCGCTGCCAGTGTTCAACGTCCAGAATGTCTACGACTGCGGCTCGGGCGAGCCGCGCGACTGGGACGGCACCACGGACGCCAACCAGTCATGGACGAGCGTGAGGTCGTGCCCGGCCGGCGGGGAGCCGCAGCCGGTCTGGTCCAACCCGGCCGGTAGCGTGACCGGCGACGATGATGGTGTCTCGCCGCAGGCCGTGACGGGTGAGCAGCCCTAGGCGTGCCGGCGGGACTCGGCCAGGATGCCGCGATTGACCTCGATCCGGTCAAGCAGCGCCCCCAGCTTGCCCTCGAGCGTCCACAGACGCGCGCGGCCCGCCAATCCGAGCAAATCCAGGCTGATCCCGCGCGCGAGCGCGTAGCCACGCGGCCGGGCGAGGAAGCCCACCAGTGCAGACCCGAAGGCGGAGTCTCGCCACCCGGGGAAACGGCCCTGGCCGGGATGGGCGCGCTCGAGCCGGACGAGGTCCTGGCCGAACGTGTGCGACGTCTTCAGAAAGCCGGACACGGATCGCTCGAAGCGATGCTCGGCGCGGAGGCTGCGGTCGAACACGGGCTCGAGCTCGACGTCCGTCTGAGCGAGCCGGAGCCCGAGTTCGTTGTCGTCGCAGTAGCGCAGGGCGGCGCCCCCGTCGAAACCGCCCGCGGCGAGGAGCGCGCGGCGGCCGACCGAGACGTTGCCCATCCACAACCGGGCGAACCGCTCGCGCGGATCGCTCTCGTACCCCTGGCACGCGAGCTCGTACTGGTGGGCGTAGCGTTCGATCACGAACGAGCCGGGTCGGCGGGGCGGGATCACCGGAGGCATGTAGCCGATCACGAGCCGATCGGCGCCTCGCTCGTGCCAGGCGGCGTGCCCGCTGACGAGGCCGTCGCTGGCAACGACGTCGGCGTCGAGCATCAGAAGCACGTC
Organism: Solirubrobacteraceae bacterium; assembly: GCA_036513815.1. GTDB lineage: Bacteria > Actinomycetota > Thermoleophilia > Solirubrobacterales > Solirubrobacteraceae > Palsa-465. Next base: position 5,092 of record DATBYI010000380.1, on the reverse strand, counting down.
GTGGCGCGCGTGCTCAAACCCGTATTGCCTCGCGCCGACGTGTCCGCGGTTCTCGATCCAAAAGGGCCGGACGCGATCGTCACGCCGCGCGATGTCAGTCAACAGCTTGTACGAACCGTCACATGATCCGTCCACCACCACGAGCACCTCTCCGGTCGCGGGATCGCGCAACAGCGGCGCGAGTGTCTCCGGCAGCAACGACGCGTCGTTGTAAGTGGGGATCAGGACCGAGAGCTGTTGCATCCAAGTGGTGACGAGTGCACTTTCCGGTCGTGTCTACCCCGATTGTGGAAAGCATCACGAGAAATAGAAGTCGCGGAAACGGGCAGGACACCGGCATGAGACCTACTAGCATCCGCGCCAGATGAGGCAGGTTCTGCGGCGGTTCGCGGTTCTAGGCGCGAGCAGCCTCTTCACTCAGCTGATCGCGTTCGTCGCCCTCGCCATCGCCGCCCGCCGGGTCGGGCCGTCGAACCTGGGCTCGTACACGGTCGCCCTGGCCATCGTCGCCTTCCTGTCGCTCCCACTTTCCTCGGGAATGACGATGGTGGGAGTGCGAGACGTCGCCCGCGACCCGGGTCGCGTCCGGGCGATCATCGGCGAGGTGCTGCTCCTTCAGCTCGCGCTCGCGATCCCGTGCTACCTCGCGCTGGTGGTGCTCGCTCCCGTGATCGCGCCGAACGGCGCGATGCGAACCCTGCTGCCGATCGTCGGCCTGTTCCTGTTCAGCGCGACGAGCTTCGAATGGGCGCTCCAGGGGTTGGGACGGATGCGGGAGATCGCGATCGCGCGAGTGAGTGGACAGGTCGTCTACGGCGCGCTGGTTCCGATCCTCGTCGGCTCCGGGCTGGCCGGGATTCGAACCTACGCGTGGCTGATGATGGGCGGCCTCGCCGTCAAGCAGGTCCTGACCGTGTTCTACCTGGTCAGGGCGGCCGGCTGGCCTGAGGTGAACGTCTCCGTCCGGCGCCTGCGTCGGCGGTTCCGCGCGAGCATCGCCCTGGGCTACACGTCGGTGATGGTCCAGATCTACGGAACGATCGACCAGATCATGCTGGGCTACTTCTCCACGAGCCTGGACGCGGGCCTGTACGCCGCCGCCTATCGGATCCCCAACGCGCTGGGCACCTTCTCGAGTTCGTGGCTGTCGGCCATATTTCCCCATTCCGCCGCCCTCGGGCAGCGCAACCGCGAGCAACTGCGCGCCGATGTGGGCCGGATGCTGTCGGTCGTGGCGCTGTTCGTGATACCGCTCGCGGCGTGCACGCCGTTCGTGGCGCACGGGCTCATGGTCGCCGCCTTCGGCGCGCAGTACGGACCGGCGGCGACGGCGTTCGCGCTCCTCACCGTGACCGTGGCGCTGGGCATCGTCGACAGCACGATGATGTCGACCATGATGGGACTTGGTAGTGATCGCTTCTACGCGGCGGCGGTGACGATCACCGCGCTCTTCAACGTGCTCGTGAACCTGATCGTGATCCCGATCTTCGGACGCAACGGTGCCGCGGTCGACACGATCGTCTCGGAGCTGCTGGCGTTCGCCCTCGTGTCGTTCGGCGCGCGGCGAATTCTGGGCGGAATCAAGCCGGAGTGGGGGCGGATCGGACGGATCGTTCTCGCCGTCTGCCCGGCCGTGCTCGCGCTGATCCTCGTCCCAGGCTCCGTCTCCGTGTGGATCCAGATCGTGATGGGCGCGGCGGTCTACGGCGCCGCGGCGGTGGCGTTCGGCGCAGTGAGGATCGGCGAACTCCGCGGCGTCGTCGCCTCACCTGTGGCGAACGCGCCGCCGGCGGCCAACGAGCCGGAGGTCAGAGACGCCGGCCGCGCCCGGACAGCGCCTCGCGATAAACGGCGTCGGTATCCCGCGCCATCCGCGCGGCGCTGAACCGCTCGAGCCCGCGGCCGGCCCGCTCGCGCCACCGGGCGAGCTGGGCCGATGAGATGAGCAGCGAGGTGAGCGCGCCGGCGAGCGCGTCCGCATCTCCCGGCGCGACGATCATCCCGGCCTCGCCGCGATCAACCGTCTCCGGCAGGCCGTCGACGCCCGAGACCACCACGGCACATCCGGCGCCGCGCGCCTCGAGGGCGGCGAGCCCGAACGGCTCGCGGAAGGAGGCCAGGACGAACACGTCGGCGCCGCGCAGATAAGCCGCCGGCTCGCGCTGGAAGCCCTCGATGTGGATCCGCTCGGCGAATCTGCTCTCGCGCCGCCGGGTCTCGAGCGCTCCCCGCTCGGGACCGTCCCCGACGAAGTACAGGTTCACCTCCGAGTGCTCCGCCGCCACGGTCTCGAACGCCTCGAGCAGCACGTGGATGCCCTTGCGCTGGACGAGGGCGGCCACGGTCACGATGGCCGGACGCGCGAGGGTGACTACGTCAGAGGCGGAGTCGCCGCGCACCTCACGGGCGCCGAACAACGGCCCGTTCTGGACGACGCGGATCCGGTTTCGGTTCACCCCGGTGGCGGCGAGTGACGCGGCCGCTCCATCGCTCACCGCGATGATCAGATTGGCCGTGCCGAGCAGTCGTCCCTTGGCCTCGAACTCGTTGTGGTCGGTGGCGATCAACGCGAAGGAGTGCAGCGGCCGCAAGACCCGGCCGGAGATCGTGGCGTAGGCGCGGTGCGCGTTCACGATCACGGGACGGACCTTGCCCACGATGCGGTTCAGGCGAGCCACGACGCGGACGCGCCCGGCGGCCGAGTCCTCGCGCATGAGCCGGTGATGATCGACGCCGTGCGCCGCCAGCAACGGCTCGTATTCCCCGCCGTCGGAGGCGATCGCCACGTGATCGCCGGCGTCGGCCTGCGCGCAGGCGAGGTCGACGACGACGTTGACGATCCCGTTGCCATCGTTGCGCACGTGATCGAGGACGTGCAGGATCCTCAGCCGCTCGCCGTCCATCGCCCGTCCGTCAGACGAGCGCCGGCGCGCCATCGAGAGGGCGCGTGGCCGGGGCGCCGCGTGACCCGGAGCGCAGCGCGCGAAGTTGGTCCGCGAGCCGGCGGCCCACCACGCGCTCCGAGCACACGTCGCGCCACCAGGCGAGTGACGCGGCGTGGAGCGCGAGTTGCCGGTCCGGGTCACCGAGCAGCTCCTCGAGCACCGGCTCGAGCTCGCGCCAGGAGCGCAGCATGATCGCGGGCGAGCCGCGCAGGAAGGGCCGCGGCGGGAGCTGCTCGCAGATCGCGATGCACCCGTAGCGCCACGCCTCGAACAGGCGGTAGCTCTCGGCGACCGTGCCCCGCGGCACCAGCGCGACGCGAGAGTCCATCATCGCCTCGGCATACGAGCTCACCTCCGAGCCGCCGAGCTGCCGGAAATCGCCGCTCACGCTGACCTTCGCGCGCAGCTCGGGGTGGCCCTCGCGGAAGCGGTCGAGCTCGCGGATCATGCTCTTGCGGTACACCTGCTTGGGGTTGCCCGCGATGCGCTTGACGGCCCGCTTCCAGCCGGTCTTCTGCATGTCGTGGAGAAGGCTGCCGGCGAAGAACACGTCGCTTGTGCGCTCGCCCAGCGGGGTGATCGGCCGCTCGGGCTGGTGGTAGTAGCCGAGCGGGACGTCGATCGCGTTGTCGGTGCGCATCGCCGGCCACCCGCGCGAAACGCGGATCGCCTCCGCGTTGCGGTCGGCGCGCCTGCGCTCGATGAGGACGCGCGCATGGTTGGACGCGGCGAAGGCACTCTCGCTGCTCGGTGGCACCAGCGTCTCCCAGGGAAACCAGGGTCGCGCGGGGAGGTTTCGCAGGGTCGCCAGCACGCAGCCGCTGTAGGCCGGCGTCCGGAACCATTCGTCGTTGAGGAGTACGACGACGACGTCCGGTCCGTAGCTGCCCAGCTTGGTGGTGTGGTGGGTGATGTAGAAGGTCAGCGGATCGCCGTCCCAGTGGCGTTCGAACTCCCGCAGGTAGCCCGCGATGTAGGCGGCGCCGGCGAATGGGACGTCGCTCCGGTCGTGTGGATCCCACCGCTCCGCGCGCTCGGCCATGAACGTGAAGTACGCGTGCTCAGGCAAGGGCCCGCCCTCCGACCGCACGCTCGAGCGTTTCGTTCAGGGCGTCGCCCATGCGCCGAAGCGTGAAGTTCCGCGCGACGTGCTCGCGGCCGCGCCGGCCGAGGTCGGGATCGCGGCTGCGCCAGTCACGCAGCGCGCGGAGCCGCTGGGCGTACGCGCTCGGCTCGCCGGATGAGACGAGGTTGGCCGACAGGGGCCCGGTCAGGATCTCGGGGATCCCGCCGGCGGCGCTCGCGACGATCGGAATCCCGCTCGCGAGCGTCTCGAGCACGACGAGGCCGAAAGGCTCGTCGAACCGGCTGGGGAGGATCACCGCGTCGGACGCGGCAAAGAGCGCCGAGACGTCCTCGAGGCGGCCCAGCCAGGTGACCGGCGCGTCTGCATAGCGAGTGCGCAAGCCGTCAGCATAGGAGCGGGCAGCGGTCCCGTCGCCCCCGAAGCTGCCGGGATTTGGCTCGCCGGCGATCGCCAGGTGGTACTCGCCGCCATCGAGGCGCCTCGCCGTCTCGAGTGCGCGATCGACGCCCTTGTCGGGGTCGATGCGCCCGACATAGAGGACAAGGAACCGGTCGATCGGCAGCCCGAGCGTGCGGCGGACCGCGGCGCGGCGTGGTGCGTCGGCCGGCATGAAGCGGTCGAGATCGACGCCGTTGTGGACGACTGCGAAGCGCTCGGGCGAGATGCGCAGTGTTTCGCTCCATTGCCTCGCCGTGAAGCACGACACCGCGATCAGGCCGCGCGCGCGGCGCAGGGCGAGGTCGTCCTGGGCCGAATGGTCCGGCGGTGGCGGTAGGTGCAGGTGACACACGACCGGCTTGCCCCCCAGCACGGTGCTCGGCGAATGATGCTGGTGGTGGACGTAGACGAGGTCGGGCGCGAGGCGGCGCGTCGCCACGGCCACCGAGGCCACCGACCGTGCCGAGCGAAGCAGGGCGCGTCGCGACAGCGCGTACCCGTCCACGCGAACCCCGCGCTCGGCGATCTTCGCCCATTCCGGGTAGAGGTCACCTGTCTGCTCGTAGAGCAGGTCGATGTGGTGGCCCCGCTCGCGCAGCTGGCGGCAGGCCTCGAGCTGAGC
>DATBYI010000379.1:0-16420 GCA_036513815.1 Solirubrobacteraceae bacterium | reverse complement strand
TGGCCCGGGAACGTTCCAGCTGCTGTGGACCCCCCGGGCGCCGTACTACAGCTCCGTCCAGAACGCACACTCGCTGTACGTCGAGACGCTCGCCGAAACCGGCCTCGTCGGGCTCGTACTGCTCGCGGGTTTCTTCCTGTTGGTATTGGGAGCGGCGGTCAGGGTGACCGCGCGTTCGCGCTACGAGGCGAGGGTGCGCGCGGCCGGGCTGACCGGGGCCCTGATCGCGTTCACGGTGGGGGCCGCGTCGGACTGGCTCTGGCAGATCCCGGCGCTCCCCGTCGTCTTCCTGCTCCTCAGCGGCGCGGTGCTAGCGCCGTCCCGCGCCTCGGCACGGCGCGGGCGCGCATCACTCCCACTGCGCCTCGGTGTGATCGCCGTGGCGATCGCGTCGCTGTTCGCGATCGCCGTACCGATGGAGACCGTCAGCACTGTCCGCGCGAGCCAGGCGGCGGTTGTGGGCGGTGATCCGGCTCGCGCGCTGGCCGACGCGCGCACTGCGGCGCGCCTCGAACCCGACGCCGCGTCGCCCCGGATTCAACTCGCACTCGTGCTCGAGCTCCAGGGCGACGTCCGCGGTGCGCTGGCGGCGGCCCGGGCTGCCACCGGCGACGAGCCCGACAACTGGAGCGCCTGGCTGATCGTGTCGCGCCTCGATGCCGAGGCCGGCCAGCCGGCGGCCTCGGTCGCGGCCTACCGCCGAAGTCGCTCGCTCAACCCGCAATCGCCCCTGTTCCGCCAGTGACCGACGAGATCGGCAACCCTCCGGCACCCGAAGGCGACGAGCAGGAGCTCGCGGAGCGGCTCGGCGCGGCGCGGCCGGTTCCCGGGGCCGGATTCCGCGGGAAGCTCTACCGCCACCTTCACGAGCAGGATCCCGGCTACGGCCCGCGCCCGGAGCGCCTCCGATTGCTCGTCACTTGCTACATGGCCGCGGGCGGCGTGCTCATCGCGCTCGCGGCTCTCGGCGTCTCGTAACCGGCCTCTTCGAGCAGGGCGCGCAGCCGGCGTAGCGAGCGCGACAGAATCTGCTGCACGTTCGCCAGCGTGAGACCGAGCATCTCCGCGATCTCGGGCCCGGTCATGTCGCCGCCGAAGCGCAGCGCGACGACCTCGCGATCTCGCTCGCTCAGGCGTTCGAGTGCGGTGAGCAACTCCGGCGATCGGCTCAGTCGCTCTTCGGGTCCAGGCACGAGCGGGCCCGGATGCTCCTCGATGGGCTCGAAGAGGTGGGATCGGTCGCGGCGGTGGTGGTCGATCAGCAGGTTGCGAGCGATCGCGATGAGCCATGTGCTCTCCGAGGCCCGTCTGGGGTCGAATCTGCTCCAGGCCCGCAGCGCCCGCTCGAACGTCGCCTGCGTCAGGTCCTCCGCCGTGTCGCGGTCCCCGAGGCGGTAAGCGAGGAAGCCGTACACCCGCCAGACGTGCTCGTCGTACACGCGGGAGAACTTCGACTCTTCACTCTGGTGGCGCGCGGCGACGGCCCCCCCAATCCATTGCGACCGCCTGGAGCGGTCGCGAGTGGTGGCGCATTCCACTCCCGCGGCACCGACCAAAGGTTTGGCTGGGAGCTTTTGTGACACATTGGGACGGGAATCGGCTGGATGGTTCGTAGTGGAGACGAGCCGACAGCGCGACGAGGCACCCGGGGCTACGACCGTACTTACACAATGGTCATGCACGCGCGTGAAAACTCACCGCACCTGCTCGTGGGTCGGCCGGGTTCGACCCGCGCGATCGGGACCGCACTGGATCCTGACGGTAAGGACCTGCTCACAACTGATGCACTTTCTTCCTTCGAGCTTCCCAACCGAGGTGGCAACGCCTACCGTTCCGCTCCGCGCCGTGGCACAGGGGGGCGCTCAGTGTTCTTTGTGGGGAACCGAGTGAGGTAGGTGTAAGCCATGCATGGCGTGCCGTTTTCCGACCTGGCCCGACAGCACGAAGCTGTCGCCGATGAGCTAAAGAGGGGGCTCGACCGGGTGATGACCTCGAGCGCGTTCGTGCTCGGGGAGGAGGTCGAGCAGTTCGAAGGCGAGTTCGCTTCCTACTGTGGGGCTCGACACTGCGTCGGCGTCGCGTCCGGGACATCCGCCCTGGTGATCATGCTGCAGGCGGCGGGCGTCGGCCCCGGGGACGAGGTGATCGTCCCCGCGCACACCTTCATCGCGAGCGCGCTCGCCGTGTGCCACGCTGGTGGCGCTCCGGCGTTCGTCGACGTCGCCCGGGGCAGCGGTCTGATCGACCCGGAGATGGTCGAGGCGGCGATCACCCCGCGGACGGCAGCCATTCTGGCCGTTCATCTCTACGGCCAGGCCTGCGAAATCGAACCGCTCCGTGCCCTGGCCGAACGCCACGGTGTACTGCTGCTCGAGGATGCGGCGCAGGCCCACGGCGCGCGGTACGGTGATGAACGCGTCGGTGGCCTCGGCCACGCGGCAGCGTTCAGCTTCTATCCGAGCAAGAACCTGGGTGCGCTTGGTGACGGGGGCGCGATATGTACCGACGATGATGAGCTCGCTGCGAAGGCACGCCGGCTCCGTGATCTGGGGCGAGGCCCGGACGGCCTTCACCGCGAGCGTGGCTACAACGAGCGACTCGACGGTCTCCAAGCAGCATTTTTGCGTGTCAAGCTTCCCCATCTCGACGGGTGGACATCCGAGCGGCGTCTCGTCGCAGCCGAGTATGTGGCCCGGCTGCACCCCGATGTGGAGCTCCTCCACGAATCGCCCGAGTCGCCCTGTACCTACCACGTGTTCCCGATCCGAGTAAGCACGCGCGATCGTCTGGTGCACGAGCTGGCCCAGGCGGGAATATCCACCCGCGTTCACTATCCGCTTGCGCTGCCGGATCAGCCGGCGCTGAGCAATCTCTGCACAACGCGGCCCATGGATAACGCGAGAGATTGGGCGAAACGCGAGCTTTCGTTACCGATCTTTCCCGGCATGAGACCGAGTGAAGTGGACACGGTGGTTGGGGCCGTCAATGAATATGTGCACAACCGGCGCGCTCACCGACCTGTAGCACGCGATAGGCCGCTCGCGGTTGGGCACGCGAGCGGCGGGACCTGAGCGGACCGATAGGTCTAGAGCGGAGAACTTGTGATCGAAAGTCGGGTGGTAGGGCAACGGGCCCGACGTCTGCGCCTCGAACCGGCCGTGGCCGTCGTCGGACTCGGATACTGGGGCCCGAACCTGGTCAGGGTGCTGATCGAGCGTTCCGACGTCGAGGTGCGCTGGATCTGCGACAGCGACCTGTCGCGGCTCGAGCGGTTTGGACGTCGCTACCCGAGCGTGCAGCTGACACAGGAGATCGATGAGATTCTCGACGACCCGAGCGTCGACGGTGTCCTACTGGCGACGCCGGTTTTCACGCACTATGACCTCGCGCGTCGCTGTCTGGAAGCGGGCAAGCACACGTTCGTGGAGAAGCCCCTCGCATCATCGACGGCGCTGGCCGAGGAGCTCATCGCCCTCTCTGAAGAGCGCGGCCTGTCGCTGATGTGCGGGCACACCTTCCTTTACAGCCCGCCGGTGCGGGCGGTTCGCGAACTGATCGACGCTGGCGAGCTCGGGGAGCTCTACTTCGTCTCAGCCAGCCGCGTCAACCTCGGTCTTCATCAGCGTGACGTGAGCGTGATCTGGGATCTGGGGCCACACGACTTCTCGATCCTCCTCTACTGGCTGGGTGGCCCTCCCAACGCGATCAGGGCAACCGGCCGGGACTCCATCGTTCCCGGCATCGCCGACGTGGCGTTTGTCACCATGGAGTACGGATCGGGGCTGATCGCGAGCGTCGAGCTCAGCTGGCTCGCGCCGAGCAAGCTCAGGCGAACCGTCGTCGTGGGTTCGAAGCGGATGGTGGTCTACGAGGACGGCGGCGCCGAGGCGATCAAGATCTACGACCGCGGGGTGGACTACAAGGACCCCGAGACCTTCGGCGAGTACCACCTCTCCTACCGAAGCGGCGACATACTCGCGCCGAAGCTCTCTACCGAGGAGCCTCTCGCGCTCGAGACGGCGGAGTTCCTGCGTGCGATCCGCAGCCGTCACCGGCCTCAGCACGACTTGAGCCTCGCGCGCGACGTCGTTCGCCTCGCCGAGGCCGCGCACGCCTCCCTGGCCAGCGGCGGCGAGCGCGTCGCGGTGGGCGAAGACACCGTCATCTCACCGCTCGTGTAATGGCTACGGTCGGAACATCGCTGCCCGTCCGCGATGGGCTTCGCAAGGAACGCTCCGGTCTCCCGGCCCGGCCCCGCAGCTTGGGCAGGGACTCGGCGCTTCGGCGGCTTCTGGCCGCCGGAGACGCGCTCGCGGTGATGCTCGCCCTGATCGTCGGGCTCGTCGTCCCGGGCCTACACGCCGGCGCCGGGCACCGGATCCTGTGGGGTGTCGTCGCGGTTCCCCTGATGATGGTGCTGTTCAAGCTGTACGGGCTCTACGACCGCGACGTCAAGCGGATCAGCTACTCGACCGTCGATGACCTTCCGCGTCTCTTCCACGCGACCGTCATCGGTGGTTTGGCGCTCTGGGTCTATTCGAGGTACTCGCCGATGGGGAGACTCGACTTCGCGGAGATCGTGCTCTTCGGCGTCAACCTGATCGTGCTCGTGACGGTGACCAGGTTCGTGATCCGGTCGATCGCGGGGCGAGTGATCGGCGTCGAGAACGCACTGCTGGTTGGAACCGGCGAGGTGGGCCAGACGCTGGTCGGCAAGCTCACGGCGCACCCGGAGTACCGGCTCAACGTCATCGGCTCTCTCTCGCCGATCGAGGCATCCGCGGCGCTCGAGAACCGACGCGTGCCGGCGCTCGGCACGCTCGATCAGCTCGAGCAGGTCGCCGAGCAGCACGGTGTCACGCGCGTCGTGTTCTCCGCGCGCGACATCGAGGAGGGTGACCTCGAGCGGATGCTGCGCGACTGTCGCGCCCTCTCGCTGAAGGTCACCGTGCTCCCAGGCCTCGCGGACGTGCTCGGACCTGCGGTGGAGATCGACGACGTCGAGGGGTTCACGGTGCTCGGAGTCAACCCCCCTTGGTTGCCTCGCTCATCCCGGGCGATCAAGCGCGGGATGGATCTCCTCATCGCTGGGCCTGTGCTTCTCCTCGTGGCGCCCCTGCTCGGGCTGTTGGCGCTGGCCATCAAGCTCGATTCCCGCGGTCCGGTGTTCTTTACCCAGGAGCGCGTCGGCCGAGCCGACCGTCGCTTCCGCCTGTACAAGCTGCGCACGATGACCGCGGATGCCGAGCGGCACCGCGAAGAGCTGATCGCCCACAGCACCGAGGATGCCTGGTTGCACCTCGATCACGACCCGCGGGTCACCCGCACCGGCCGATGGCTGCGGCGGCTGAGCTTGGACGAGCTCCCGCAACTGTGGAACGTCGTGCGCGGCGAAATGAGCCTGGTCGGGCCACGGCCCCTGATCCCGGCCGAGGATGAGCACGTCCACGGCTGGGCCCGCCGGCGCCTGGACCTGACGCCCGGGATCACCGGGTACTGGCAGGTGCTCGGCCGAACCCGGATCCCGTTCGAAGAGATGGTGAAGCTCGACTACCTGTACGTAATGAACTGGAGCTTGTGGGAGGACGTGAGATTGATGTTGCGGACATTGCCTGTCGTCATCGGTGGCCGTGGTGCCAACTAAAGAGAGAGAGGGTTAATGCAACGCGACTCGATCGGACTCGATCTGCACGGCATGCTCCGGACATTGAGACAGCGCGCGCCGTTGATCGCTCTGTGCACGATCGTGACGGCGCTAGCGGCATTCGCTTTTTCGAGCCGCCAGGCGCACGAGTACACCGCGAGCGCCGACGTCCTGTTCCGGGACCAGCAGATCGCGCAGCAGGCAGCGGGCCTTCCAGTGATTCCCACCTCGAATCTCCAGCCCGATCAGGACACGAACCTCAAGCTCGCGACGCTGCCCCGCGTCGCGGCGGAGACAGCGGCGGCGCTGGGCCATGGCCTGACCCGGGCCAAGGTCACCTCGAGCGTCACCGTTGGCCAGGTGAGTGACACGAACGTCGCCAGCGTCGCGGCAACGTGGACGTCGCCGTCGTTCGCGGCGGCGCTCGCCAATGCTTACGCGCGGCAGATCGTCGCCGATCGCCAACAGGCCGACACGGGCTACTACGCCAACGCTCTGCGCGCGGTCAATCTTCAGTACGCCGCTCTGAGTCCCGCCGAGCAACGCGGCCCGACCGGCGCCGACCTCACGGACCGCGCGGCATCGCTCGAGACGCTGAGCGAGCTCGAGTCAAGTGACGCGCAGGTCGCTCAGGCCGCGAATCCGCCTTCCGGGCCTTCATCGCCGAAGGTTTTGCGCAACACGCTGCTCGGTGCCATTCTGGGCCTGTTGCTCGGGCTGGGGCTCGCGCTCCTCCTGCAGCGGCTCGACCGTCGCCTGCACGAGCCGAGCGATCTGGAGGAGATCTATGGCGTCCCCGTCGTCGGCGTGGTGCCGGAGAGCGCGGCGCTGAACCGTGCGCGCTCGACGGGCACGGCAATCCAGCTGCCTGTATCCGAAGCCGAGATATTCGGGCTTCTCCGCGCCCACATTCGTTACTTCAACGTCGATCGCGAGTTGCGGGTGATCGTGGTCGTGTCCGCCGCGCCGGGTGATGGGAAGACCACGGTGGCGCGCAACCTTGCCATCGCCTCGGCGACGGTGGGCTCACGTGTCCTCTTCATCGAGGCGGACCTGCGCCGCCCCGCCGCGGCGGCGTCGTTCGGGATCCCGGGCGAGCCGGGCGTGGCCGAGGTGCTCATCGGCGCGGAGTCCTTCGACGAAGCCGTGCAGCGAGTCGAGTTCGCCAACCGCAAGGGAACGAGCGTCGGGCTTGACGTGCTCGTGGCGGGAGGCGTCCTCCCACCGAACCCGCCGCAGGTGATCGAGAGCCAGGCGATGGAGGCGCTGATCGCCGATGCGCGCGACCGGTACGACCTCGTAGTCATCGACACACCGCCGCTGGCTCTGCTTCCCGACGCATTCCCGCTCCTCCGCCACGCTGACGGTGTCCTGATCGTAAGCCGGCTGCGGCGCAATCACAGCGACGTCGCGGCGCGGTTCCGGGCCACCCTCGAGAGCGCCAACGCACCGGTCATCGGGGTGGTCGCCAACGGCTTCAAGCGGCCGCGCGGGAGCTCGTACGGGTACGGCTACAGCTACACCTACGACTACACCAACTACAACGGAGCCGGACTCGATTCGCACTCGGGCCACAATGGCTCCACCCCCGACCGAGCGGCCGCTCAGCCGTAGCCTGCGGCCGCCGCGCTTCTGGCCATGAAACAGGTCTCGCTCCGGCTACGCGACGGGCGGGTGGAGGTGTTCGACGTTCCGCCGCCCACGGAGACGCCGTACGGCGTGCTGGTCGATGTCCGCGCGAGCCTGCTCAGCGTCGGGACGGAACGCAGCCGGCTCGAAGCGGCGCGCGAGGGGCCGATCGGAAAGGCGCGAGCGCGGCCCGACCAGACCCGCCAGGTGTTGGTCAAGGCGCGCCAGGACGGCTTGCGCGACACGATCAACGCGGTCAGGGCGAGGCTCGATCAGCCGACGCCGCTGGGGTATTCGGCCGCGGGGGTAGTCATGTCGGTCGGCGCGCGCGTGCGCGGGTTCGCTCCCGGCGATCGCGTCGCGTGCGGCGGGGGTGAGCACGCCGTCCATGCGGGTGTCGTGTCAGTCCCCGGGAACCTGTGCGTCCGGTTGCCGGACGAGGTGTCGTTCGAGGCGGGAGCGTTCGCGACCGTGGCCAGCGTCGCCATGCACGGCGTACGCCAGGCGGACGTGCGCCTTGGCGAACGGGTGGCGGTCATCGGGCTGGGGTTGGTCGGGCAGCTCACCGGGCAGATCCTCCGGGCGGCCGGCTGCCACGTCGTCGGGATCGACCTTGTCGATTCGCTCGTCAAGAAGGCGCGGGGGCTGCGGTCGGTCGACGTCGCCTACGACCGTGGAGCGTTCGACCGTTTGGGCATCCCGGCCGCGGCGACGGATCGTGACGCGGTGATCATCACGGCTGCGACTCGCTCGGCCGATCCGATCGACCTCGCCGCGAAGCTGCTGCGCGATCGCGGCCGCGTCGTGGTCGTCGGCGACGCGCACGTTGAGGTGCCGCGCGCTCCGTACTACGAGCGGGAGATCGAGATCCGCTTCTCGCGTTCCTACGGGCCCGGTCGCTACGACCGCGAGTACGAGGAAAGAGGCCTCGATTATCCGATCGGCTACGTCCGCTGGACGGAGCAGCGCAACATGGCGGCGTTCCTCGATCTCGTGGCGCAGGGCCGGATCGATATCGGCGGCCTAATCACGGAGCGGATGGAGGTCGAGCGGGCGGCGGAGGCGTACGGGCGCCTGCTCGCCGAGGCGGACTCGCCGTTGGGGATCGTGTTGCAGTACGCAAGTGCGGAACGTTCCTTCTCGACGGCGCCGGGCGTCGGTGTAATCTCGACGGCCTCCGGCTCGAGGGTGAACGTGATCGGGGCCGGGAGCTTCGCCCAGCGCATCCTGATCCCGGGCCTCGTTCGGAGCAACGGCCTGACGCTTGGCGTCGTCGCGAGCGCGAAGGGACTGACGGCGAAAGCAGCGGCGGACCGCTTCGGGTTCGCCGGAGTGGCGACGCCGGAGGAGGCGGTGGGTGACACCAACGCCGACGTGGTGGCCATCGCCACTCGCCACGCGTCGCATTCCGCCCTCGCCCAGGCAGCCCTACGCGCCGGAAAGGCCGTGTTCGTCGAGAAGCCGCCGTGCCTGACGAGCGACGAGCTGGCAGGGCTCCGGACCGCGCGGGCGCAGTCGGGCCGTCCGCTGCTCGTCGGCTTCAACCGACGTCATGCCCCGTTTGCCCTTGCCCTGCGCGAACACGTTCGCGAGCCGGGGACGCCGATCGAGCTCCTCTATCGCGTGAGTGCCGAACCGCTCGCGCCCGAGCACTGGCTCAACGACCCCGCCGAGGGCGGAGGCCGCCTCGTCGGGGAGGGGTGTCACTTCATCGACTTCGCGCGATGGGTGATCGGGACGAGGCCCGTGTCCGTGGCGTGCGTCGCCGGGGCGACTGCGGGCCGCTCGATGGCCAGCGCCCAGCGGTTTGTCGTCGCGCTCAGCTTCCTCGACGGCTCGGTGGCGACGGTCATTTATGGCGTGGGGGGCTCCCGTGCCGCGCCGAAGGAATACGTGGAAGCACACTCGGGTGGGCGATCGGCAATCGTCGATGACTACCGGACGCTGACGCTCTACGGCCGGCGGGGTCGGCCGAGTCGGCGGATGGGAAAGCAGGACAAGGGCCACTCGGCGCAATTCGAGTCGCTGACTCGTGAGCTCGGCGGCGCCGGACCCGCTGAACTCGACCCTCTGGATTCGATGGCCACGACGTTGGAGGCGCTCGCCGCCATGCACGTCGGCGTCGAGTCGGTGCCGCACCGCTCGAAGGCGAACGGCAGCGCTCATGGATGACATCAGCGTCGGAATCGTGCTCCACGGACGCGACGACCGGCCAGCGCCGTGGCTCGGTCCGGGGCTCGAGGTCTCCAGATACGTGAACGCCAGTCGCCGTCACGGCACGCCCTGGCGCGGATTCGCCGCCAACCACAACGATCTCATGTCTCGGAGCCAAGCCCGCTGGTATGTCGCGCTGAACCCGGACGTCGATATCAACGCGACGGCGATCCGGGACCTCGTCCGCGTGGCCGAGGGGGCGGGCCTCGCCCTCGCCGGACCCGCGGTTGCCTCCCCATGGGGTACGAGCAGCCAGGGGAAGCGAGGCTTTCCCGGCCCGCGTGTGTGGCTCGAGGAGACGGTTCGCGGAGCCGGCCGCCGGGAGCGCAGCCGAGCGTATGCCCCGGGCGACGTCCAGGATTCGGATTGGCTGAGCGGCGCCTGCCTCGCGATCCGGCGCGATTTGGGGCTCCGCTTCGACGAGCGCTACTTCATGTACTTCGAGGATGCCGACCTCTGCCGGCGTGCTCGGCAGCGAGGTCTTCGAGTCGGGGTGTGCCCGTCGGTGACCGCGCGTCACGCGTCGGGGTGGTCGCTGCGCGATCCGCTCGTTCAGCGACGAGGGGTCGAGTTCGCGCGGAGCGCGCTCGCGTTCGCCGACAGCGCCGGAGTGTCATCCCGTGCGATGACCCTCGCCGGGTTGGTGCGCTTCGGCTCGCGCGTCGTGCTACCCGGTGAGCACTCGCCACGGCGCGCCGCCGCGTCGAGCATCGCTCGTGGGTTTGCCAACCCGTCGCTGCCGGGCCTTTCGGAGCTGGCCGCCGAGTTCAACGCCGCTCGTGACTCGGTCTGGCGCGCCGGGGAGCTCGATGCTGTCGTCTGAGCGCAGCGCACCTTCGCTGGCCCGCGGCCTCGCGGGCGCGGGAAGCGTCCGCGTCACCCTGGCCGGGTTGGCGCGTGGCCGCACATCCTCTGTCGTGATCTCGCGCGCGGCCGTGGCCGGCTCGGGGCTGTTCACGGTGTTGCTGACGTCACGACTCCTGTCGCCTGACGCGCGCGGGGTCTTCGCCGCCTTGCAGGCGAGCGTGACCATCATGGGCGTGTGTGGCTGCGCGAGCCTCTGGCTCGGCATCTCCGTCTTGCTCGCGCAACGGCCGGCAGCGAGGTGGGCGGCGGTGAAGCTCGCCGTGATATGGCCCGTGTGCCTCTCCGCTCTGCTTACCGTCGTGCTGCTCGTGGTTGGGCCACCTCCCGGGATCGGGAGCGGCGTGGCCGCGGCGTTCATCGCCGTCTCCCTTCCGGCGATGGTGTACAGCAACCTTCAGGGAGTACCGATCGGCCTGAACCGGATGACTAGCTACGGGCGGGCCGAGGTGCTCCGTGGCACCACCGCACTGGTCCTCGTCGGTTGCGGCATGGCGCTGGCGGGGTGGCGGTCGCCCGCGGTGCTCGTGCTGCTGTGGGGATGCGGTAGCTGGACGCTGGCGAGCGTCTACGTCCTCGTCGCCTGCCGCCCCTACCGCCGGGAGCGGGTGGCCGGATTCGTGCGCGCTGCGGTGAGCCGATCCGTGCGCGTCCACCCGAACAGCGTCGTGTGGCTGGCCGTTCAGCGGCTCGACATCGTCGTCCTAGCCGTGCTCTCGAATCATGCCCAGGTCGCGTACTACTCGCTCGGCGTGGCCATCGCGGAAGGCGTCTGGCTTGTGCCGGGGGCAATAGCCATCACCGGGCTGGCCGACTACTCCCGGCTCGAACCGGCCGAGGCGAGTGCCGTCGTTCGCCGCAACGTCAGGCGAACGCTGACATGGTCAACCGCGACGGCGGTCGTCCTGCTCGTTGTGGGGAGCGGATTGATTGTCATCGTGCTCTCGCCCGCGTATCACGCCGCGATCGCGCCCCTGGCCGTCACCGTCGTGGGAACCACGATCGTCAGCGCCGGACAGGCCATCAGCCCTTGGGTCGCCGCGACGCTCAACCGGCCGGGGCTGAGCAGCCTGATCGCGAGCGCCACTCTCGCGCTCGACATGGGCGTGCTCGTCGCCGCCGCGGGGCTCGGCGCGCTCGGCGCGGCGATCGCGTCCTCGATCGCGTACCTGGCCGCGACTCTGTGTTACTTCGCCGTGTATCTCCGCTTCCGGCATCCGGAGCCTGACGCATCCGCGCAGCGGCTTGCCTCGGCGCCACTGGCATGACTCACACCACCGGCATGACTCACACCACGCTCTTCATCACGACCGACCTGCCCCGCGACGGCGGTTCCGGTGGGCAAATCGCGAGCTGGCGCGCGCTCCAGGCCCACGCGGCGCTTGGCCCGGTGGACCTTGTCGCCTCCGTCCCTCCCGGGTCCGAGCTGACGTCCGAGCTCGCGAGCCTGGTCGACCGCTGCCGGTTGGTCGCAATCGATGCGTTCTACTTCGCGACCTCGCGGCGAACGCTCATGGTGACGCTGGCGCAGGCGCAGCTGCGCCGTGTGCCGTACCGGGTGGCAAAGTTCTCCGACCAGCGCGTCCGACGGTGCGTCAATGAGTTCACGCTGCGCCGTCGTTACTCGGTCGTCCACTGCGACTTCGTGAGCAACTGGCAATACGCGGCGGCGGTGGACGCGCCCTTCCGCCTCCTCCTCCATCACAACATCGAGTCGCAGACGTACACGACGCTCGGCGCGACCCGCTCCCTGCCGGCGAGATGGATCCTGTCTCGCGAGGCGCTGCACGCCAGCCGACACGAGTTGGCGGCGATCGGGCGAGCGGACCACACGCTCGTCCTCAGCGAGACCGACCGCGACTGGATCGCGGCGCGCGGGGGAGAGGCGCTTGCCTCGAAGGTGTCGGTCTGGCCACTGCCGGTCGAGGCTCACCCCGCACTGCCGAGACCGGCCGGCCAGCGGCTGCTGATCCTCGGGTCGCTCCGGTCGCTCGGGCGGGCCGGCGGAGTGCGCTGGTTCCTGCGTGAGGTGTGGCCGCGCGTACGCGCGGTCCAGCCGGGTGCCCAGTTGGACATCGTGGGCGCCGAGCCACCGGAGGATGTTCGCGCCGCCGACGGGCGCGAAGGCGTGTCCGTCTACGGCTTCGTCGAGGACCTGAGTGACATCCTCACGCACACCCAGGCTTGTCTCATCCCGTTGTTCGCCGGCGGCGGGATAAGGGTGAAAATCGTCGAGTTGCTCGCCCGGGGCATACCGTGCATCGGATCGCCTCTGGGAGTGCAGGGGATGACTCACTTACCGGGTATCGTCGCGGTCGACGACGTTTCGGCGTGGGTTGACGCGGTGTGCCGCGCGCTCGGCTCCGAAAGCGGTCTTCGGACGGCCGCGCTCTCGGGCCGCGAGCGGCTGATCGCCGAGCACTCAGACGAGCGGGCGAGAGCTCACCTCGCGATGGCCATTGGAGCGATGCCGTCCAACGAACTGGTGGAGGCGCACTAGTGCGCGCGGCACTGACGTCCCGATGGGCCGAAAGGGCGCCGTGGCGCGGCCCCGCGAGCACCGGGCCCACGGTCGGGCTGCGGCGGCTTGGCCCGCGCGGCGACGCCGCCGACGGACCGCTCCGAGACCGATGGCTGATCCCTGCGGGCGCGTTGGTCGCATCGGTGGCTGTCGGGGTGGGCGTCGTCGAGCGCCCACGCGACACGGTAGTCGTTGCCGCCGCCGTCGGCGCCATGGCTCTGGCCGCGACACGTCCGGCCTGGTTCGGCGTGGGAATTGTGGTCAGCCTGCTCTTCCCGTACGTGTGGAGCCCGAACGTGGCCGGAGGACCCACGCCCCCGGTGGTTCTGTTTGCCTACCCAGGAGCGGTCCTCGGCGCGCTGGTTCTACTCCGAGGCGGCCGGCTGCGCGCAAATCGGTTCGACGTGCTCGTAGTCGGTCTGGCGGTGAGTGCCTTTGTGTCGGAAGCGATGACGTCGCACGGTCACCGCTACACAATTGAGCTGCTCAAGGCCGGGGTGCTGCCCTATGCCGCGTTCAGAATCGTATTCGCGGCGTGGCCTTCGGCCATGAGCAAGCTCCCCGAGGCCCTCATGTGGGTCGGCGTCGCCGCCTCGGCGATCGCCGCGTGGGAGGTCGTGGCCGGCGGCAATCCGTTCCTCCACGGCCCGGTGAACCCCCTCCTCGCGAGATGGGCGGTGAACATACATCGTGGCGGGCTGATCCGAGCAGCTGCGACATTCGGTCACCCGATCGCGCTCGGCGCGTTTCTCGTCGTCCCGATCGTGATCGCGTTCGCTCGGCGGCGGTGGCGCCTGCTCGCGGTCCTCGCCGTCGGGGAACTCTTGACCCTGAGCCGAGGCCCATGGATCGCCGCGATTCTCGCCGTCCTCCTCTACGCGAGTCTCACCCAGGGATTCCGGCGCATATGGCTTGTGGCGGTGATCTTGATCGTCGTCGGGCTGTTCGTCGGGCCGGTTCGCCACGTCGTTACATCGTCCTTCCAGTCCGGGACAGTCGAGCAGGCGAACGCGGCGTACCGCACCGAACTGATCGGCTCGACGCTCGGTTCTTTGACCGTGTGGGGCGATCCGGCCCCAGACACTGTGCCGACTTACCTGCTCAGCCAGTTGAGGCCGACCGATTTGACCTCCGAGCCGGCGCTCATCGCGAGCAAGCAGGGCGTGGGAGGGCTGTTCCTCTGGCTCGGGCTGCTCGCAGCGCTAGGCGTCGCGGCCACCACGGCTTGGCGACGACGCGACTACCTGTTGTTGTCGCTCGCTGTCGCCGCGCTCGGGTTGTGGATAGCCATGGTGTCGGTCGCGCTGATCACCACGCTGGCGGCGACATTCTGGCTCGTCACCGCATCTGTCGCCACGTTGTGGTCGGCTGATCGTGTCTCGAACCCCAACGCAACGTGAGCACGGTCAGCCACCACGAGTGACCCACAACAGGCCGGTGAGCGCGTGCGGAGAGACCTGATCGCGCACTATCTCGTAGCCCGCGGCGAGGAGAAGTTCATGCACCATCGCGTGAGGATTTGACGACGGGCAGAAACGTGCGTGCCATTTCATCACGATCGTCCGTGCGCTCAGGCTGGGCAGGCGTGGGTCGGTCAGGATCGGCCATTCCGCTCCCTCTATGTCCATCTTGAGCAGATCGACGTCGTGATCGATGTCGTACAGGTCGACCGTCGGCATGTGAACCGCCTGCTCACCTGCGTGTGCCATCCGCGACTCTGAAAGGCGGCCGGGGACGAACGCGAGGGCGCCTGCTCGATTCGACACCGCCTTCTCCTCGAGCCGCCACGTGCTTGTTCGGGAATTGGCGGCGATGGTGCTACGGAGCAGGCGAGCGTTGTCCGGATCGGGCTCGAAGGACCGCACCTGCGCAACGTCCCAGCGTCCCAGCGCGTAGGCGGCGAACAGCCCGACGTTGCCGCCGAGATCGAGCACGCGCACTGAGTTGCTGGCCTGGAGTGCGTTGGCGACCGGTCCGGGCGGCGGCTCGTAACAGCGCTTCGCGAAGATCTCGTTGAGCATGTCGATGTCCCGGCTGTTGTGACGGAGGTGCACGACGAGCCCCGAGTGCAGTGTGTACCGGCCGACCGGCCGTCGAGTCACCTGGGCGGCGATGAAGCGCGTTCCCGGGTAGACAACGCGTGCCGCGCGCTCGGTCTGGATGACCCAATGGACCGGGGGGGACTTGACGACGGCACGCACCGGCGCGGACGTACTCGTCGCGTGGCGCACGAGATCCTCGGTGCGCGCGAGCCCTCGCGTCGGCCGGGCCAGGGTCGGGGTTGACGCGGTCGGGTCTCGCCGGCCCGAGGCGAGAAGATGAGCAAGCGCTTCGAGCATCGGCGCCTCGACCCACCGAGGGTGCGCGATCCGGTTGCGCCAATAGCGGTCGCGCTGGAACGCGAAGGCCCCGTCGCTCCGACCCAGCTCGCGCAGGGCAAAGTGAAGGACGGACCACCGGCAGTCGGCCAGCTCCGGTTCGCGCGGGGCGGCACGAGAGAGGGTCAGCAGCGCCTGGGCGGCGGACTGTCCGTCGATCGGGAACCGAGAACTCGACGAATAGCGAGGCGCGCCGTCCGGACCGATCAGCGCATCGACGTAATACCGAAGCCCGCGCCGCCACGCCCGCTCTTCGGACGCTCCGCACAAACCCGTCTCGATGCACGTGAGCAGCGAGTCGAGCACGTAGCCGGTGTGGAAGCCGTCGACCCACCCGAGATTTCCGGACTCACCGTAGGGCCATGCGCCATCCGGGCGCTGGTGCGTGACCGTGTACCGGACGGCTGCGCGCGCGGCACCGTCGAAATCCGCGCGGCCGGTTGCCTCGGCGAGGCGAGCGAGGAGCGCGGCGACGAGCATGTTCGCGTTATGGATCGGAGTGTCATCGCCGGGTAGGTAGCCGAAGTAAGCGCCTTCTCCGGCAGGAGTCTGTGGCACGTGCCGGAGAAAGAAGTCACCCGCGCCGGCCGCGAGCTCGAGCGCATCGTCGAGCCCCGCGAGCTTGTAGGCGTCGAGCAGACCAAGCCCGGCGAAGGCGGTCGCGATCGTGTTAGGACACGTACTCGGGTAGAAGAAGACGCGCGTCTGCACGTCGAAGTGGTAGCTCCAGCAAGGTTCGGGAAAGGTCGTGCAGCGGAGCGTCGCCAGCACGTCGACGTAGTGGCGCAGCTGGGCGTGCGCCTCGCCCGGGTCGAGGAAGCCGTCGCGCGCGTAGGCGGACAGAACGTGGGCGAGGGTGGCGGCACTGAGTTCCTCCGGGACCCCGAGGATCGGCCGGAGGTCCCACGGCGATCGCTTCACGGCCTGGGTCGCCGCGCGAAGCGCGAGTGGGGATCGCCGCACCATCCGGGGAAGTCGGGTCCCGTTCAGCGCGTCATACGGGTCGGGCCCGCTCCAACCCCGGCCGCGTCCCCATCGCTCGAGCGCCCGCGCAGCCTCGCGCGCGGTGGCCAGATTCGCGTCCGGCTCCGCGGCTTGCGCCGCCCGAACCGCGACGCCGGTCACGACCGTGGCGGGCGCGCGACGACGAACTTGGGCGTATCCACCAAG
>DATBYI010000378.1:0-11914 GCA_036513815.1 Solirubrobacteraceae bacterium | reverse complement strand
ACCGCCGATCATGGTCCAGACCCCCGCAAACCCCGGCGGGCTGCCCAAAAGTGCGTTCGACGACCTCCAGGCCCAGCTGGCCGCCAACCGCTCGGTGTTCTACCGCAACCTCGCCTCAGGACCCTTCTACGGCTTCAACCGTCCCGGCGTGGAACCCGTGGAGGCGATCATCGAGAACTGGTGGCGTCAGGGCATGACGGGCGCCGCCAAGGCGCACTACGACGGGATCGTCGCGTTCTCGCAGACCGACTTCACCGAGGACCTCAAGAAGATCTCGGTCCCCGTGCTCGTGATGCACGGCGACGATGACCAGATCGTCCCCTACGCCGACTCAGGTCCGCTATCGGCCAAGCTCGTGCAGAACGGGACGCTGAAGACATACAAGGGATTCCCGCACGGCATGCCCACCACCCAGGCCGACACAATCAACCCAGACCTACTCGCCTTCATCCAGTCCTAAGCGGACCGGTCTGGGGGCACCTGGAGGTTTTCCTAGCCCAAAAGGACCCCGTAGTACCCGACGCTGTGGGATCGACCGTGCGGCGGAGTGAAGGTCACCCAGATCCTCACGAGGGTCTCGGGCCTCTCACGCGCCACCAGGCGGCGTCCCACCGCGTTGGGCGTTACCTGGATCTGCGTTGTTCCGGCATGAATAGCGCTCGCGTGGGCCCGCCCGAATACGAACCGTCCAGGCGCGGGCTGCAGCAGCTTGAACAGCCTGGCGTCGAGCGCACCGTGGACGAGGTTCGACTTCCACGCCGTGACCATCACGTCGATCCGTCCGGGGCCCGGGACCTTCACCGACAGGACGAACGAGCCGTCGCTATGGGCTTTGTATCGCGGGGGATCGACGAAGTGGTTGTTGGGCAGAATCGAGACCGGTTGGGCACCCCCGGTGCTGACAATCCCGGTACCTATCTGCTGGCTCGCGATCGGCGCCGTGACCATCACCGTCTGCTGGCTCACTGCCGACGGCAGGTAGTTGCCGTTGCCCGCCTGGTTGGCGTCGATGACGCAAATCCCCGCTGCCGTGAACGAGACGGCGGCGCCGGCAAGCGAGCACACGCCGGTGCCGCTCGAGGGGTCGATTGAGAAGGCGACGGGCAGGCCCGAGTCGGCCGTCGCCGCGACGGCGTAGCCCCTGCCGATCAGCGGCTGGGCCGGCGGCCGCGAGGTGAACGCGATCGACTGCGGTGCCTGCGCGAGCGAAACCGTCGTGCTCGGGGACGACACCGCGTTGTAGCCGCCGTCCGCGGCCTTCGTCGCCGTCACGAGGCAGGTCCCCGCGCTGGACACGCTCAGCACGCCACCACTCACCGAGCAGCCGGACGCGCTCCCATCGGCGACCGAGTACGAAACCGCACCGGTTCCAGATCCGCCGCTCGTCGTCAGGGTCAGCCCCGAGCCAAACGTCCCGCTCGTCGAGGTCACGGTCAGCGCCGCCTGGTCGGCCTTGCCGAACGCGACCGGCGTCTGCGGGGACGACGCCGAGTTGTAGTTCGTGTCCGCGGCCTTCGTCGCGGCCACGAGGCACGTCCCTGCGCTGGACACGCTCAAGGCGCCCGCGGAAACCGAGCAGCCGGACGCTGTGCCATCGACAACCGAATACGAGACCGCACCCGTTCCCGACCCTCCGCTCGTGGTCAGCGTCAACCCGGAGCCGTAAGTCCCGGTTGTCGAGGTAACCGACAGCGGGGCTTGGTCGGCCGGCGCGAACGAAACCGTCGCGCTGGGGGACGAGGCCGAGTTGTAGTTCGTATCCGCGGCCTTTGTCGCGGTCACGAGGCAAGTTCCTGCGCCGGAGACGCTCAAGACCCCGGCGGAGACCGAACAATCAGGTGCAGTTCCATCGACCGCCGAATACGAGACGGCGCCCGTTCCGGACCCGCCGCTCGTGGTCAGGGTTAGCCCGGAGCCGTAGGTCCCGCTCGTCGAGGTGACCGCCAGCGGGGCCTGGTCGGCCGGCGCGAGCGTCACGGTCGTCTGGGGGGACGACGCGGAGTTGTAGTCCGTGTCCGCGGTCTTCGTCGCCGTCACCAGGCACGTCCCGGCGCTCGACACACTCAGCGCGCCACCGCTCACCGAGCAGCCAGACGCGGTCCCATCGAGAGCCGAGTAGGAAACCGTGCCGGTTCCAGATCCGCCGCTCGTCGTCAGGGTCAACCCGGAACCGTAGGTCCCGCTCGTCGAGGTGACCGTCAGCGGGGCCTGGTCCGCCGGTGCGAATGTCACGGTCGTCTGTGGCGAGGACGCCGAGTTGTAGTTCGCATCCTCTGCCTTCGTCGCCGTCAGCGAGCACGTCCCGGCGCTCGACACACTCAGCACGCCACTACTCACGGAGCAGTCGGACGCGGTCCCATCGACGGCCGAGTACGACACCGCACCGGTTCCGGACCCGCCGCTTGAGGTCAGGGTCAACCCGGAGCCGTAGGTCCCGCTCGTCGACGTCAGCGCCAACGCGGCTTGGCTGGCCCGGTTGAGAGTGATGATGAGCTGCTGGGTAGGCGATCCGGCAAGGTTGGTCGCTTTCAGCGTCACGGGGTACGCCCCGACCTGGTTGAGACCTGGCGCGCCGGAGATCGTCGCGGTACTGTCGCCGTTGTCGGTGAAGTTGAGTCCGCTCGGGAGGCTTCCTTGCTGGATGGACAGCGCCGCATCAGGATTGCCCGTTGTCTGAACCGTGAACGAGCCGTTGGTGGCTTCAGTGAAGGTCGCCGCGCTAGGACTGACGAAGTGCGGCGGGACCGCGAGTGTGAACGCCGCCGTCGGATCATCCGCGCTGGCGACATTGAGCTGCCCCCACGCGTCATCCACGACGCCGGCGGGAACGTCGACGGTGATCGTCCCGTCCTGCGTCATGCCCCCGACCGCGACGTCGTACGTCGATGGACCCCCGGTGACGGTGACGCTCGGCGTAGCCGAGCCGAATGCCGTGCCGGACACCGTGAGATCCTGGGCCCGCAGTCCAATGTTCGACGGCGGGTCATAGGTCACCGGCGCGTCGCCCTCGTCATCGGAGAACGAGACCGTGAAGTCGACCGTGCCTCCGGCCGGCGCGACAGCCGGGGAGGGAGCGGTCACGGTCGGGCTCGGCGCCGACGGCGGCGCTCCACCCGTCGGGGTGGCCCACAATTCGTTCACCTCGACCGTGAGGCTGCCTCCGCCCGACCCGGAGCTCGGGTACTCGAAGGTGATGCTGAAGTGGGTTATGTGGGTGAAGTCGAGCTGCCCGTGCTCGTTGTTGGTGCAGATCGCGTTGGTGCACTGAAAGCCGCTCGGTCCCGTGAACGGGAACGCAGCGTTGAACGCGAAGTAGTTCCCGACGGCGTCACTCGGCTCGATCGCCGTGCCGCCGGCGCTATCGGTGGCCGACATGAACACGGTCACGCCGGTCGGAAACTGGCCCGGCACGGGGATCTGGTTGACGAGGGCAAAGCTGATCAGGACCTGCGTGTTGTTGCCGCCGCCGGTCAGGTCGACCGAGCCCCCGGAGGCGGGGGCGTACTCGAGCTGAGTGCCGGAAAAGCCATTCCCGGAGCCCCTCATCGTCATCGTGGCGAGGCCGTTGCTGGCCGAGAAGGTCCCCTGAGGCGTCGTCGAGGTGTTCGGCGCGGGAAGCGGGGTGACCGTCTCTGTGAATGGGGAGGGGGCGGCAGTGGAGCTTCCAAAGCCGTCGATCACGACCGGCGTACCGATCGCCGACGCGGACGGAGCCAGCACCGCGATCGATCCGAGCGCTACGACCAACGGGACGACTAGACGCGCGAGACGGGTGCCGCCCGTCGGGCAGCGATGCTTTCCCCTATTCACTTCCCTACCCCCAAGCAGTCCGTTGGCTGGTCAACGGTGCCCGAAGCGTCGCCCCTGGCGACGGCATCCTTGCCGCGACCGCGGCGGCACCATACCCAGCTACGCGCTTGACCGCGAGCTTCTTCCGCCCGCGGTGGAGTTCCCCGCGAGGAGTCGCAGGGGCGACTCAATCAATCAGGGGCAGCGGCCTTCGCGGCGCCGGACCGTCGTGGCGGAATCCAACGCCCGGTGGGCGGTGATGTGACGAATGTGTTCCGCGTAGGCCTGACAGGCCGATTCCTCGCGGTCGAGCGCTGCCGTGTAGGCGGCGAACGCGGCGGCCCGGTCCGACGCCGCGGCGCGCGACACCCGCTCGTAGGCCGCCTGCACTTCCTTGCACTCGGTTCGCCACTCGCAATAGAGATCCATCATCGTGTCGATCAGGTCGGGACGGATCTGGCTGTCCACCGCTTTCATGGCTCTCACCGTAGGCTCGTCCTGGCCCGACGGCAAGGTCCAATCGCGGGCCTGATTCCAGGACCAACCCCCGACCCCATTCCCGAACTTGGTCCGCCTCGCGACCGGGTCTAGCATCGCGGTCGCCAAGGCCAATGGACATCCATCTCATCCTGGACAGAACGGAGCCGTTGCGTGCCCAGCTCGAGCGGGAGCTGCGCCACGCGATTCGCTCCGGACGGCTCCGGGCCGGCTCGAAGCTACCACCGAGTCGACTCCTGGCCGAGGAGCTCGAGATCTCGCGCGGCGTCGTCGTCGAGGCCTATTCGCAACTCGTGGCCGAGGGGTATCTGGTGGCGCGGGCGGGGGACGGGACGCGGATCGCCACCGGCCTGGCCCAGCAGCCGCCCGCACCACCGGCGTCCTCCGCCACCGCGAGACGGATTCGCTACGACCTGCGCAGCGGCATCCCCGACCTGTCGTTCTTCCCGCGCCGCGAGTGGCAGTCGGCGATGTCGGCGTCGCTCCGAGAACTGCCCGACACCGCGTTCGGCTACGGGTCGCGGCGCGGGCTACGGCAACTTCGAGTCGGGCTGAGCGGCTACCTCGGGCGGGTCCGTGCGGTGGTCGCCGAGCCAGACCGGATCTTCGTCGTCGCAGGAGCGTCACACGCGATGGAGATCGTCTGGCAGACGCTCGGCCAACGGGGCGCGAAGCGAGTGGGCGTCGAGGACCCGGCGTGGGCCCCCATCCCCGAGACGGTGGCCCAGGCGGGCCTCGAGCCGGTTCCGATCCGGGTCGATCGGCGCGGCCTCGACGTCGATGAGCTCGAGCGCGCCGACGTCGACGCGGTCGTCCTCTCGCCCGCGCACCAGTACCCGACCGGCACGGTGCTCGCGCCCGAGCGGCGGGCCCGGCTGATCACCTGGGCGCGCAGGCGCGGCGCGATCGTCGTCGAGGACGACTACGACTCCGAGTACCGCTACGACCGAGAGCCGATTGCCTCGCTCCAGGGCCTCGCGCCTGACTGCGTCGCGTACGTCGGAACCGCGAGCAAGACGCTCGCGCCCGCTCTGCGCCTCGGATGGGTGCTCGTGCCAAGCCACCTGGTCGGCGAGATGGCGGCCCAGCAGGGAGTGGCGCGCGCCGTGCCGAGCGTGCTCGTGCAGGCCGCTTACGCGGCACTGCTCGAACGGGGCGATATCGATCGCCATCTGCGCCGCACCCGTCGCCGCTACCACGCTCGGCGGAACGCCCTGATCCGGGCGCTGTCCGAGCGGCTGCCGCAAGCGTCGATCGGCGGCACCGCCGCCGGGCTTCACATGATCGCGTGGTTGCCCGAGGGGACCGATGAGAGCGCTATCGCCGACGCCGCGGCGGC
This sequence comes from Solirubrobacteraceae bacterium, assembly GCA_036513815.1. GTDB lineage: Bacteria > Actinomycetota > Thermoleophilia > Solirubrobacterales > Solirubrobacteraceae > Palsa-465. The sequence continues at coordinate 6,288 of DATBYI010000378.1, read as the reverse complement.
CCGTGGCGTGGCGATCCATACGCTGCACCAGGACTGCGCCGTCAGTGGGTCGCATCCTCCCGGGCTGCTTCTCGGCTACGGGTTGATTGTCGAGTCGGCGATCCCGCGCGCGGTCGAGGAGCTGGCCATTGCGGCGACGGCTTGACGGCTGTCAGACACTCACGGTCGGATCGGATTGGTCCACGGATTGAAGGCCCGGTTGGTCCTATTCAAGCCCAGACGCTCGACGTAGGATCGCCCGGCGCGGCGGGCGCCCCGACCGGGGGAACACGACGGGCCAGGCGCGGTCAAGGAGAGACAAGCGATCAAGCGAGCATTGATCATCGGAGGCCGGGGCATCCTCGGGCGGCTCGCCGTGCGGGCCTTCAGCGAGGCCGGCTGGGAGGTCCGCTCCGGGGTTCGCGGCGCTGGCGTCGGCCAGATCGAGCTGGACCTCGATCGACCCGCGTCGGTGCTGGCCGCGCTGCGGAAGGACGAGGTGGTCGTCAACACCGTTCCGCACGGGGACCTGACCGCCGAGCGAGTCGTCCTCGAGCACGGCGGCACGCTCATCAACCTCGCCACGCTACCGGCGGCCGCCACCCGTGGCCTGCGGGCAGTGGCCGGTGGGGCGAGTGGCACCGTCCTCATGAACGCCGGCCTCGCCCCTGGCGTGACCACCATCGTCGCGGCGGACCTGCTCCGCCGCCATCCCGAGGCGGAGGAGCTCGAGATGGTGTTCACCATTTCGGGGGCCGTACCGCGTGGGCCGGCGAGCGTGGACCACCTGCACCGTGCGCTCACCACGGTGGCCCGTCACCGCATGCTCGCCGTGCCGCTGCCCGAGCCGTTCGGAGAGCGGGTGTGCGTCGGGTTCGGCGAGGACGACGCCGGGTGGCTCGGCGGGATCGCCGAGGGACGAATCGTTCGGTCCTACGTCTGCGTTCTCGAGCCCGCCATGCACGAGTGGCTGCTGACGCTGAACGACGTGGGCGCCGTCTCCCGTCTGTCCGGATCCCTGATCAGGCCGCGACCGGCCGGCAGCGACGGGGCGGCGAGCGAGGAGCCGATCGCTCACTGGATCGCCGCGGTTCGCGGCGATCGCCGGCTCGCGGTCTTCACCGTGCAGTGCCGTGGCGACTTCGTGCATACGGCGCGGAGCGCCGTCGTGTTCGCCGAGGCGCTCCACGCGCGACCGCCGGGGGGTGGCTGCTTCGATCCCGAGGAGGTCTGCACGCTAGAGGATGTGCAGGAGGGGCTACGGGACATCGGCATCGCGATTGTCCCCGCGGAGCTGTCGTTACGGTCGCGGACCGGCTCGGCCCACGGGTGATACGTGATCAGGCCGGGGCGGGCGAAGGGAAGCCGCCGCGGATCCGTTCGATCACGCCCGGATCGCCCTCGTAGCTGACGCCCACGGCCTGAGCCGCCTCGAGCGAGCGGACCCCGAACACGAGGCCGAGGATTGGCTGCGGTTCGCCAGTCAGGATGAGGTCGGGGTGCTCGGCCGCGGACAGCCGAATTCGCACGTTGCCATCGGCGGCCTCGATCGTGATCGGTTCATCGCCGGTTCGAATCTCGATCGCCACGGGCGGCTGCTCCGGCGAGTGGTCGCTCAGTATCACTTCAAGTGCGCCGGCGAGCCAGTGACTCCGGACCGCGTCATCCGGCTTCTGCTCGACCATCAGCGGAAGCCCCCAGCGGAACAGGTCGTCGAGCACGGGCCGAAGTTGTTCACCGCGCGGGGTCAGGTGGAACAGGGTCGTGGCGATCGGCGGTGGCGCGTCCTCGCGGGCGACGACGCCGGCGTGCTCGAGCTCGCGGAGGCGGTCGGCGAGCAGATTGGTCGCGATGCCGGGAAGCCCCTGGCGCAGGTCGGTGTAGCGACAGCCACCCCGGAGCGCCAGCTCGCGGACGATCAGCAGCGTCCAGCGATCGCCGACGACGTCGAGCGACTTGGCGATCGCGCAGTACTCGTCGTAGGACCTCACGCCGGGGATCGTAGCACCTCGTAGACGAGAATCATGTCTGATAACTTGACTTTCTTGTCTTTATGATTTAGAAATCCCATCACGATTCCCCGACCGCCCCACTTGAGGGAGGAACTGATGCAACGGAAACCCCTGATCCTCGTCTCGCTGCTGCTCGCGGCGTTCGCGATCAACCTCGACACGACGATCGTCAACGTGGCGCTGCCGTCCTTGGTGCGCCAACTCCACGCGTCCAACTCGCAACTGCAATGGGTGGTGGACGCCTTCAACCTGCTGTTCGCCGCGTCGGTGCTCGCCGCGGGGAGCCTGTCTGACCGCTTCGGGCGCAAGGGAATGCTGCTCGCGGGTCTCTCGGTCTTCGGTCTGGCCAGCCTGGTCGGCGGCCTGACCAGCGATCCCACTCAGCTGATCGTCGCTCGCTGCGTAATGGGTGTCGGCGCGGCGATGGTGTTCCCATCGACGCTCTCGCTGCTCACGAACGTGTTCACCGAGCGGACTGAGCGGGCGCGCGCCATCGGGCTCTGGGGCGCGATCACCGGAGCAGCGATCGCGCTCGGGCCGATCGTCGGCGGCTGGCTGCTCCAGGCGTTCGACTGGCGGAGCATCTTCTTCGCCATGACGCCGATCGCCGCGCTCGCCGGCGTCCTCGTCGCCCGTGAGGTCCCGACCTCGCGCGATCCGCACGCGCCCCGCACCGATCGAGCCGGGTTCGCACTGTCCACCGCGATGATCGCGGCGCTTGTATACACGATCATCGAGGCTCCGACCTACGGATGGGGAAGCCTGCGCACGCTCAGCGGGTTCGCGGCAGCCGTCGTGTTGGTCGGCGCGTTCGTGGCCTGGGAGCGGCGGACGGATCAGCCGATGCTCGACGTCGACCTGTTCCGCAACCCGCGCTTCACGGCGGCGAGCGTGTCGGTGGCGATCTCCTTCTTCGCGCTGTCGGGCTTCATCTTCCTCGTCACGCAGTACTTCCAGTTCCTCAAGGGATATGGGCCGCTGTCGACCGGGGTGCGGCTGCTTCCGGTCGCGTCGTTCGTGGCGGCTTCCTCGATCCTCGGCACGAAGCTCGCCGTTCGCGTGGGGACCAAGGTCGTGGTCGCCGGGGGGCTCGTGTCGATGGCCGCGTTCTATCTGTGGGTCACGGGCGCGTCGGTCGCCACCGGTTACGGCACGATCGCCGCGCAGATGGTCGTGCTCGGGATCGGCATGGGTCTGACCAGCGCACCCGCCACCGAGGCGATCATGGGCGTCGTCCCCAAGGCGAAGGCCGGCGTCGGCTCAGCCGTGAACGACACCACCCGTCTGCTCGGCGGCACGTTCGGCGTGGCGGTGATCGGGAGCGTGTACGCGTCGCTCTACAGCAGCGGCCTGACGCGGGCGCTGCCGGCCGGTCTGCCGGCGAGGCTCACGGGGACCGCGCACGCGTCGCTCGGCGCGGCGCTGACCGAGGCCGACAAGCTCGCCCAGGCCGGGCACGCCGGGCTCGCCGCCACCCTGCACCACGCGGCGAGCACGGCCTTCTTCAACGGCTTCAGCACCGCCAACCTCGTCGCCGCCGGCGTGGCCGCGGTCGGGGCGGTGGTGGCGCTGACGTTGCTGCCCTCCCAACCCACAACAGATGGCCACGACGTGCCGGACTCGAGCGCTGCCGGCTACCCGACGCTCGCGACGACGGCCAGCTGAGACGCGCGCAGCCGGCCCCGGATGAGGGGCCGGCTGCGCCGGCGTCCCTGGGGCCGGGTACCCCGTCCGGACAGTGGCTGCGACACGCAGGTGACATGATCCCCGAGATGCCGACCAACCCACAGCCGATAACCCTGTTCGAGGTGGCCAAGCGGGCGATCGAGGTCGCCGACCCAACCGACGCCGATTCCCGACTGGGTGACCTGCTCGAGCAGTTCGAGGATGCGGATGAGCCGGTGACGGCCATCGACAATCTCGAGAACTGGGTCGCCACCGCGGTCGAACGCGTCGACACCGAGATCGACGACCCCGCCGTTTCGATGGCCGCCGCGACGATCCTGTACCTCGCTCACCGCCGCGACGAGCTGCACGACCATCCCGACAAGATCCTCCGGATGGCGGCGCGCGCGGAGTGGAAGGGCGATCCGCCGGACAGCGTGCGCGACTGGCTGTCGGATCGCGGCGTCGAGATTTAGCCCCGCGTGACCGCGGTCATCCTCGACTGCGATCCCGGGCACGACGACGCGATCGCGCTCCTGCTCGCGCTCGGGAGCCCCGAGCTCGAGCTGCTCGGCGTGACGACGGTCTCGGGCAACCAGACGCTCGACAAGACGACCGCCAACGCGATCCGAGTGCTCGACCACGTCGGCCGCCAGGACGTCCCCGTCGCCGCCGGCGCTCCCCGGCCGCTCGTCCGCGAACGTCACACCGCCGCCGAGGTCCACGGCGAGAGCGGCCTGGATGGGCCGACGCTCCCGCCACCGTCGCGCGAACCGGACCCACAGCACGCGATCGACTGGACCGCCGCCACCGTTGAAGCCAGCGCCGAGCCGATCACGCTGATCGCCACCGGGCCGCTGACCAACGTCGCGCTCCTCCTCGCCCGCTATCCGGAGCTCGAGTCGCGGCTGGAACGGATCGTGCTCATGGGTGGTTCGATCGGCGAGGGGAACACGACGCCGGCGGCGGAGTTCAACGTCTGGGCCGACCCCGAGGCGGCGCACCGCGTGTTCCAGACCGGTCTCGACTTGACGATGGTCGGGCTCGACGTCACCCACCAGGCGTTGATCACTCCGACCCACATCGAACGCCTGGCCGCCGCCGGGAAGGCGGGGCAGCTCGTCGCCGACCTGTACGCGTTCTACGCGCGCTTCCACGAGAGCCGTTACGGCTGGAACGGCGCGCCAGTGCACGACGCCGTCGCGGTGGCGCACGTGATCGACGGGACGCTGCTCGCGACCCGTCACTGCGGTGTCGTGGTCGACACCGGCCCGGAGCTCTCGCGCGGGCGGACCAACGCCGACGTGAGAAACACCATGGGATGGGCGCCGAACTGCCATGTGGCGATTGGCATCGACGCCGGGCGGTTTCTCGAGCTCCTGATCGAGCGGATCAGCGGCCTCGGCTGAGGTGCCGCCGTCAGGCGCCGCCGGCATGCCGGACGAACGCCGGGCGGCGTTATCTTGAGATCGTGACCGACTCGACCATCGCCGCCGAGACCACGACCCCCAGCGGCCCCTTCCAGGGTCGAACCGCGTGGATTCGTAGCCTCGAGGCGCCCGTCCGGGACTTCCTGCGCACCGAGACGGGCGGCGCCGCGGTGCTCGTCGGCGCCACCGTGCTCGCGCTGCTGTGGGCGAACATCGACCAGTCCTCGTACGCGAGCGTCTGGTCGACCAAGCTCAGCATCCGGATCGGCGGCTCGGGGATCTCGATGGATCTCCGAGAGTGGGTCAACTCGGGCCTGATGGTCTTCTTCTTCCTCGTCGTCGGCCTCGAGGCTCGGCGCGAGTTCGACCTCGGCGAGCTCCGGGATCGACGGCGCCTCGCGCTTCCGGCGGCTGCTGCCGTGGGCGGCATGGCGGTCCCGATCGCCATCTTCCTGGCGATCAATGCGGGACGCAGCTCCGCGGCCGGGTGGGGCGCGGCGATGTCGACCGACACGGCCTTCGCCCTGGGCATGCTGGCGCTCGTGGGGCGGCGGTTTCCCGCCACCGTCCGGACGTTCATCCTGACCGTCGCGGTGGCGGACGACCTCGTCGCCTTCGGGGTGATCGTCGTCGCCTACACGACCAATTTGAAGGTCGTCCCATTGCTCGTCGGCCTGAGCGCGGTCGCGCTCGTGCTGGTCGCGCGCTCGCAGAGCATCCGCAACGGCTTCGTGTACTTCGCGTTCGGACTCGTCGCGTGGGTGGCGTTCCTGAAGTCCGGCGTCGATCCGGTCATCGTCGGGGTGATCGCCGGCCTGACGTCGATCGCCTATCCGGCCAACCGCTCGGACCTCGAGCGGGCCACCGACCTGTTCCGCCTCTTCCGTGAGCAGCCGACCTCGGAATACGCCCAGACCGTTCGCGAGGGAGTGCGCACGGCGATTTCCCCTAACGAGCGGCTCCAGCAGCTCTACCACCCGCTCTCGAGCTATCTGGTCGTGCCGCTGTTCGGGCTGGCCAACGCGGGCATCGTGATCAGCGGGCACTTCCTGTCCGTGGCTTACGCCTCGCCGATCACGCTCGGGATCATCATCGCCTACGTCGTCGGTAAGCCGATCGGCATCACCGGGGGGACGTGGCTCGTCACACGGCTCAGCCACGGCAAGGTCAGGGCGCCGGTCGGCTGGGCCTCGGTGCTGGGG
>DATBYI010000377.1:0-12247 GCA_036513815.1 Solirubrobacteraceae bacterium | reverse complement strand
AAAGCGCGGGCGTGACCGCGCTGCCCGCGATCCAGATCGGGGCGCACATCTACGTGGGCGAGCAGGCGATCCACCACGCCGCGACCGCGCTCAACCAGAGCCCATGAAGGCCAACCGCGCCTACGAGCTGATCGTCTCGCGCGGGGGGCGCGAACCCGCCTTCCTGTCGGACCCGAACCGCACCGACCGCATCGAGGTGGTGTCGATCGACGATGGCGAGGTCATCCTGTATTGGGACGTGAACGTCAAGCAGGCTTCCAAGCTGCTCCGGCTCCTGCGCGCCGACCTGGCCAGCCTCGACGCGGAGGAGTTCTTCGACAAGTGGCTCGACGCCGACGCCGAGGCGACCTGACGCGCCGATGTCGCCCCGCGAGGCCCGCGAGCTCGCGCAGTTCCTGCGATCGGCGATTGCCGACGAGCGCGTGCTAGCGGCCATCGCCAGCATCCCGCGGGAGCGCTTCGTTCCGGCGTCTCAGCGCGACCGCGCGTACGCCAACGTGGCCCTGCCAATCGGCTCGGACCAGACGATCTCGCAGCCGCTCGTGGTGGCCCGGATGCTCGAGATCCTCGCGCTCAGGCCCACCGACCGCGTGCTCGACGTCGGAACCGGCTCGGGATACCACGCGGCGCTCCTCTCGCTCCTGGCCGACCACGTCTTCACGGTCGAGCGACATCCCGGGCTGACCGAACAAGCCCGGGCGACCCTGGCCGATCTCGGCATCGACAACGTCACGTTCCGCGTCGGCGACGGGTGGGAGGGATGGCCGGACTACGCCCCGTTCGACGCGATCAACGTCGCCGCGGCCACCGGTCACGACGTCCCCGAGACGCTCGAGGACCAGCTGATCGAGGGCGGACGGATGGTGGCGCCCGTCGGCGCCAGGCAGCAGCACCTGATCCTGACCGAACGCCGGGGCGGCCGGATCAGCCGCCGGCAGCTCGAGGCCGTGCAGTTCGTCCCGCTTGTGCACGGGGAGGAGCGGGAATAGTCGCTTCGCCGGCGGCGCCTGACGGCGGCGCCTTGGTCGCTCCGTCGGCGGCGCCTGACGGCGGCGCCTTAGCTGCTTTGTCGGCGGCGCCTGACGGCGGCGCCTTGGCCAGCCGCGAGCGCATCACGTCGATCGCCACGGGATTGTGGTCGACGAGCACGAACTGGCGACCGAGCCCCTGGCACACCGAGCCGAGCGTCCCCGAGCCCGCGAATGGATCGAGGCACCAGCCGCCCGGCCGGGACGAGGCGGCGACGATCCGCCGCAGCACGCCCTCCGGCTTCTGGGTCGGATAGCCCGTCTTCTCCCGACCGTTGGTGGGGACGATCGTGTGAAACCAGACGTCGGTGGGACGCTTGCCGCGCGCCGCCTTCTCGGCGCTGACGAGCCCTGGCGCCATGTACGGCTCGCGCTCGACCGCGTCGGCGTCGAAGAAGTGAGCGCCGGGCGTCCGCACGTACACGAGGATCGTGTCGTGCTTGGCCGGCCACCGCCGGCGCGGCTTGGCACCGTAGTCGTAGCTCCAGATGAGTTCATTCAGGAACGCGTCCCGTCCGAAAACCTCATCGAGCAACAGCTTGCAGTAGTGCGCCTCGCGGTAGTCGATGTGGAAATACAGCGTCCCGTGCGGGGCCAGCAGCTCGCGTGCCCGCTCGAGCCGCGGCGCGAGAAAGCCGAGGTAGTCGCCGAACGCGTCGTCGTAACTCAGCGACCGCAGCAGCCTCGTCCGGTAGGACCGACCCCCGAACCCGACCCGATCGCCCGACCCGTCGGGCGCCGCCTCCACCGACAACGTGTGCCGCGACTGCGCCCGCCCCGTGTTGAACGGAGGATCCATGTAGATGAGGTCGAAAAATCCAGCCGGCAGCTGCCCGAGCACGCCTGCGTTGTCCCCGGACACGACGAGGTCCTCGTCGAGCACGATCGGGTCGCTGGCCGCCTGAATCCTCACGGTGCCGCGGACCGTACCGTCCCTTGCGGCGACGACGAAGGCGCCGCCGTACGCGCCGCCGGCAATCTGGTAGGTAAGCACCTTACGCCCAGCTGACACGGTTAAACGCTACGATCGAGGGCCCGGTGTTAACAAAGCACTACCACGCGTTACGCAATTCCCCCCTCGGCGTACGCGTCGCCCGATCTCGGATCGGCGTTTGGATCACCCGCTCACCGCTGAGCGCACGGATCACGCGCTACACGCTCGGCTCGGTCGTCGCAGCCGGCACGAGCGGGATCGTGTTCGCGATCCTGTATGTGATGGGCGCCGATACCACCGTTTGTTCGGTGGTCGCGTTCATTGCGGGTGCGATCCCCAACTGGATCCTCAACCGACGCTGGGCGTGGCGCGTACAGGGTCGGATCGCGTTCGGACGCGAGATCGTGGCGTACGTGATCGTCTCCGCCGTGACGCTGGTCATCACGTCCGAGGCAACGGCCTGGACTCAGCGCCATGTGCAGAGCATCCCGGCGCACCACGGAATCCGGGCGCTGCTGGTGACCGGTTCCTACCTGGCCGTGTTCGCGATCCTGTTCGTAGCCCGCTTTGCGGTCTACGAGGTCTGGATCTTCTCGGGCCGCAGCCGCGTGCGCGCCGCCTTGCGGTCGCGCATCCAGGTGCGCAGCGCCGCCCGCGCGAACCGCACCCCGTAGCCGAAGTTCCCGCCCTTCTTGGTGCTGGTGGCGTGGCCACCGCGGTCGCGCATCGTGCTCGGAACCTCGGCCAGGCGGTAACCGTGAAGCGCCGCTGAGATCATCAGCTCGGAGGCCTGATACTGCGGCTGCTCGAGCACGACGTCGCCGGTGAGCTCGGCTCGCATCGCGCGCAGGCCGCAGGCCGGGTCGGTGATCCGGTGGCGTACGAGCACGCTGATCAGCGCCCCGAACACGAGCACACCGAGGTGACGGGTACGGTCGGTCGTGAGCTCGGCGCCCAGCCGGCGCGAGCCGGACACGAAGTCGGCCGAGTCGTCGAGGATCGGCTGCACCACGCGCGCGATCTCCTCGGGCTCGTACTGGCCGTCGGCGTCGATCGTGGTGATTATCTGTGCGCCGCGCGCCCGGGCCAGCCAGTAGCCGAGCCGCAGTGCCGCGCCCTGACCACGATTGACCGGGACGTCGCAGACGAGCGCGCCGGCGCCTGCGGCGCGCGCCGCGGTGGCGTCGCGCGCACCGTCGACGACGACGATCACCTCGGTCTTCAGCCCGGCCGCCTGCCGCGGGATCTCGCTCACGACCGCCGCGACCGTCGGCTCCTCGTTGTAGGCGGGGATCACAATGGCCAGGGGCGCGCCCAGGCCAGGGGGATGCACGCTCAGGAACGCGGCCGCGGCACCCCGCTCGGCTGGATCGAGGCGCGCCAGCTCCGCGTCGATGTCAAAGCCCGTGCCGGCGGCCTGCACTCGGCCGGCGAGCCCACCTCGCACCGCGGTCATCGCGAACCTCCCGAGGCCCCGACCGGCGCCGGTGGCGCCCCGGCCAGGATCGTGTCCAGGTCGGCCACCGACCATTCGTCCCACACACCTTGGACGCCCTCGGCGAAGGCGAACTGCGGCTTCCATCCAGCCGCCAGCGCTCGGCTCGGGTCGACGATCACGGCCGGCATCTCGCCGGCCCGCGCCGGCCCGTGCTCGACGGGGACCGCCGCCCCGGTGACCGACCGCACCGTGTCAACCACCTCGAGCACCGACAGCGACTTCCCGGAGCCGATGACAACCGGCCCCTGCCAGTCCTCGTTCACAAGCCCCAGGCCAACCGCGGCGATGACGTCCGACACGTGGACATAGTCGCGGACCTGGCGGCCGTCGCCGTAGATCTCGAACGTCCGCTCGAGCCGGATCGCGCGCATCAGCCGCGCCACGATGGAGTCCTTGGCCTGCATGCCCGGACCGTACACGTTGGTCAGACGGACGCAGACGCACCTCACACCGTAGGAGGCGGTGTAGGCGGACATGAGCATCTCGGCGGCTGCCTTGGTGGCGCCGTAGGGAGTTAGCGGCTTGAGGACCGCCGTCTCGACGATCGCCGGCGCGTCCATCGGCCCAGTCACCGCGTTGGTCGAGGCGAAGACGAGCGACTGAACCCCCGCGCCGCGTGCTGCCTCGAGCACCGCGTGCGTCCCGGCCACGTTCGTAGCGAAGGTTAGTTCCGGGTTCTCGACCGAGCGCAGCACGGACGTCACGGCCGCCAGATGGACGACCGAGTCGATCCCACCGGCGAACGCCGACTCGAGCACGTCCTCGTCGCCGATGTCACCGACGACGATGTCGACCGAGGGGTCAGGGTGCGGCTTCAGGTCGACGACGCGGACAGCCGCGCCCGCGCGAGCGAGCTCGGCCACGGCGTGACGACCGATGAAGCCAGAGCCGCCGGTCACGAGGACCCGGCGGCCCTCAAGGCGCGGCAAGTCGCTCACGTTTGGGCCAGCGCGCTCGCCGAGGTCCGCGGCAACTCGCTGGTCGTGTCGCGCCAGCTCACCGTCGGCATGATCGCGGCCAGGTCGACGCGATCCTTGTGGCGCTCGACGACGTCGAACAGATGGTCGATCAGCGTCGTCGACAGCAGCGTCGGCTTGAGACCGAGGTCGACGAGCGCAGTGTGCTTGGCGTTGTAGTAGTGGTTTTCGGCTTCGACGCGCGGGTTTTCGACTTGCTGGATCCTCGCGTCGCCCGGGTACTCCTCCGCGATCGTCTCCGCAATCTGGCGCACCGACAGCGACTCGGTGAATTGGTTGAACACACGGAACTCGCCCCGGTCAGCCGGGTTCTCCGAGGCGAGCCGAATACATTCGACCGTGTCGACGATGTTGATCAGGCCGCGCGTCTGGGTGCCGTTGCCGTAAACGGTGAGCGCATGGCCGAGGACGGCCTGGATGACCATCCGGTTGAGCACGGTGCCGAACACGCCGTCGTAGTCAAAGCGGGTCGCCAGCCGCGGATCGAGCTTGGTCTGCTCGGTGTCGGCGCCGTAGACGACGCCCTGGTTCAGGTCGGTGGCACGGAGTCCCCAGATACGACACCCGAATTCGATGTTGTGACTGTCGTGGACCTTGGACAGGTGGTAGAAGGAGCCGGGCCGCTTCGGGTAGAGCATGCGGTCCTTGCGGCCGTTGTGCTCGACCTCGAGCCAGCCCTCCTCGATGTCGATGTTGGGCGTCCCGTACTCGCCCATCGTCCCGAGCTTGACCAGGTGGATGTCCCGGTCGATGTCGGCGATCGCATACATCACGTTGAGGTTGCCGACCACGTTGTTGGTCTGCGTGTAGATGCAGTGCGCCTGGGAGATCATCGAGTACGGCGCGGCGCGCTGCTCGCCGAAATGGACGATCGTTTCGGGCCGGAAGTCGCCGACCATCTCGTGCACGAACGCCGCGTCACAAAGATCGCCGACGTAGCTCTTGATGGTCTTGCCGGAGATCTCGGTCCAGGCGGCCAGACGCTCGTCGAGCGAGTGGATCGGGATGAGGCTCTCGACGCCCATCTCCTCGTCGTAGCCGCGGCGCGCGAAGTTGTCGTTGACCGCCACCTCATGCCCGAGGGCATTGAGATGCAAAGCGGTCGGCCACCCAAGGTATCCGTCACCGCCAAGAACCAAAATTCGCATGTAGCCGCTCCAATGCCTGACGTTCGACTAGGGGATCTTCAGCACGCTCGGCCTGCGAGGCGGCGCGTCGGTGGGCCAAGTTCCAGGCGTTTCCTGGCCCGCGAGCGCACGAGGATAGCCGACGAACCGTACGTGAGACGTAATGGGCACGCCGTGCCGCCTCGCCCGGCCCAGGCGGAGATTAAAGGACGCTCACGGAATTTGTCCGCCGCCCCGCGGCAAGCCGACCTGTGGCCGGGGACTTTATTGCTACCGTCCGCGCGGCCCCGTGTCTGAGCAGACCCTAGACGCCCCGCCGATCGAAGCCCCGTCCGGTCCGCCCCACGGCGAGCGGCGCCCGACCACGCGGGCCGACCTGAAGGAGCTCGCGTACCACTACCGGTGGGTGCTTACCGCGGTCGGGCTCCTCATCGTGTCGCTCGCCATCGTGCTCTACGCGCGGACTCGCCCCGGCTACGACCCGTATGGCTGGCTCGTGTGGGGCAAGCTGACCCTCCACTTCGCGCTCGACACCAACGGCGCACCCTCCTGGAAGCCGCTGCCCTACCTGTTCACGGTCCCCTTCGCGGTCGTCGGCCACTACGCGCTGTGGCTGTGGATGGTGACGTCGGTGGCGATCTCGCTGAGTGGGCTCATCTTCGCCTGGCGCATCGCCTTCCGCCTGACCTACTCGCGGCCCGAGCGGCGCTACGCCTCCTACGTGGCCGGACTCGTCGCGGCAGCCGCCGTCCTCGCTATGCAGGACCCAGTGGGCAACTACAATTACACGCACTACATCCTGAGCGCGGAGTCCGACACGATGATCGTGTCCCTCGTCCTGCTCGCGATCGACCTCCACCTCTCGGGCCATCACAAGGCGGCGTTCTGGATCTGGTGGCTGGGCTCGCTGGGACGGCCCGAGGTGTGGCCGTTCTATGGACTCGCCGGGCTCTGGCTGTGGCGCTACGTCCCGAGCTATCGCAAGTGGCTCTACGCATCGGCCGTGCTGCTCGTATTTCTGTGGTTCGGGATCCCCGGCCTCACGTCCAAGAGCCTTCTGACCGCCGGCAACGTCGCCGAGAACTCGCCGCGCGAGATTCACGGCAACAAGGTCACCGGCGTGATCACCCGCTTCCACGAGCTGCTCCCGAACACGATCTGGGTCCTCGCGGTTCTGGCCGTGGCCTGGGCGGTCTGGCGCCGGCGGCGGACGTTGTGGGTGCTCGCGGCGGGCGTCGTGCTGTGGGTGCTCGTAGAGGTCGCGTTCGCTCTCCACGGCTTCCCGGCGGTGCCGCGCTACATGTTCGAGGCGGGCGCCGTGGTCGGGATCCTGGCCGGCGTATTCATCGGCCGGATCGTCCACGAGTTGCCCGAGTGGCTCTCGAACGTGACCGGGCGCATCGGGAACGGGAGGTTGGGTGGCGCGCGGCTCGCCTCGTACGTCGGCACCTGGGGGACGGTCCTCGTCCTGGTGCTGATCGCCGGCTCGCTGGGCGGAGCCGCTCACCGGCAGGAACGGCTCGAGCGCACGGACCTCAGATACGAGCGGGCGCGAACCGTCCTCATCGGCCGCCTTTCCGGCGTGGTCAAGACACTGGGCGCGTCAAACATGTTCGCGTGCGGACAGCCGAACATCCCCATCGAGTACCAGAGCGTGTTCGCCTGGTACGCGGGCGTGAAGACGGGCGTGCTCTACGTGAGCCGGCCGTATCTGGCCAAGCACCCGCACCCACTGGTCAACGTCTACCCGACCGCGGGCGCCGGCTGGAAGGTCTTCCCGAGCCTCGTGGACCCGGCGCACGCCGCAGCCTGCAAGAAGATGGTCCTCGTCTACCACTGATGCGGACGTGCGGTCCCGGCGCAAGGTCGCTGGTCGCAGGCGCCTGGCGGTAGCCGGCGCCGCTCTCGTCCTCCTCATCGCGGTCGTGCTCGTCCTGACGCGGTCAGGCGGCCCCTCGCCACCGCCACCGTTGCCGCTACCGGGCATCGGCCAGCCGGCCAAGCCCGGCGACCCGTTCGCGTACGTAGCGAGCCTTCAATCTGACTTCGTGGCCCGCGCCACCGCGGGCGAGGCCAACGTCCTCTACCTCCAGAGCCCCGGCGGGGCGCTCGCCACCGCCGCCCGCGTCGCCGCATTCCGCCCCATGATCGATGCCGCCACGGCCGGGACGGGCATCGACCCGAACATGCTCGAGGCGCTCGTCTTCGTCGAGAGCGCCGGCCGGCCCGACGTGATCGCGGGGGGCGACCCCGCCGACGCCTCCGGCCTCACCCAGATCCTGGCCCAGACCGGCTCCTCGCTGCTCGGCATGCACATCAACCTGGCCCGGAGCCGACAGCTCACGGCCCAGATCGACTCGGCCGCGGCGGTCGGCCAGACGGCGAAGGCACTGCGCCTCGAGCGCCAGAGGGCGGGCCTCGACGATCGCTTCAACCCGGGCAAGGCGCTCGCCGGCACCGTGCGCTACCTACAGATCGCCGAGCGCGACCTCGGGCGCTGGGATCTTGCATTCGAGTCCTACCACATGGGCATCGGGAACCTTCAGCGCGTGCTCGATCTATATGACGGAGGCCACGATGTCCCCTACGTGCAGGTCTATTTCGACACGGCCCCCGACCACAACTCGGCCGCATACGAGCTTCTTTCGAGCTTCGGCGACGACTCCTCGCTCTACTACTGGCGCCTGCTCGGCGCCGAGTACGTCATGCGCCTGTACCGGACCGATCGATCGGCGTTGGACCGTCTCATCGACCTCCAGACCGCGGTTGACGCGACCGCCTACGTCCTGCACCCCCCGGACGCCGTCCATCCCTTCGCCGATCCCGATGCGCTCGACCGCGCCTACGCCGCCCGCGAGATCCTGCCTCTGCCCTCCAACGCGACCCGGCTAGGGCTGCGCTACGACCCGGGCATCGGCGCGCTGGCCGGCCGTGTGCACGTCACGGCCGCCCTGTACCGCGGGCTCCGACCGGCCGCGCTCGACCTGCTGATCGAGCTCGCCGCGCGCGTGCGGGCCCTCTCACGGTTGCCGGCTTCGACCCTGACCGTTACGAGCGCGGTCAGCGATGAGCGCTACCAGCAGCTACTCGGCGTGAGCGACCCCCCGGCCGCGGCCGGCTGGTCCTTCACGATCGCGCGCACCTACGCGAGCCAGGCGCAGGCCGCCGCCTTCCAGGCCATGCTCGACCGCCTCCAGGCGCTCAATCTGATCGCCTGGCAGCGATTTCCGTCCGAGATCGAGATAACGGTGGCGGCCGACGCGGCGCAAGCCATCGTTCACGGGCCGTAACTTTCACATCCGATGGAAGCCATCGTCCGCGCCCCCGACAACTTCCTGACGAACGTTCCCGACTTCCCGTTCAAGCCGAGGTACCGCAAGTGGGACGGGCTCAGGCTCGCCTACGTCGACGAGGGCAAAGGGCCACCGGTGGTGTTTCTTCACGGCGAGCCGACGTGGTCGTTCCTGTGGCGAAAGGTGATCCCGCCCATTCGCGATGCCGGGTTCCGCTGCATCGCCCCCGATCTGCCCGGCTTCGGGCGCTCCGATAAGCCGATCGACGTCGAGTGGTACACGTACGATCGCCACACGGCGAGCGTGGCCACGCTGTTTGCCGAGCTCAAGCTCCGGGACGCCACGATCGTCGGGCACGACTGGGGCGGCCCGATCGGACTGCGCGTCGCGGTCGAGCAGCCCGATCGGATCGGGCGCATGGTGCTCCTCGACACCAGCCTGTTCACCGGCCACCAGAAGATGAGCGACTCGTGGCTCGCTTTCCGCGAGCTGGCCCAGCGCAGCGAGGACCTGCCGGTGGCGTTCCTGATCCGCGCCGGCAGCAAAAGCGTGCTCCCCGCGAACGTGGTCGCCGCCTACGAGGCCCCGTTCCCCAGCCCGGCGGCCAAGGCCGGCGCGCGCGCCTTCCCGCTGATCGTGCCGACGACGCCACAGATGGAGGGCGCCGCAACCGGTCGGCGCCTGCTCGAGGCGCTCGCCACCGATGACCGGCCCAAGCTGATCATCTGGGGCGAGGGCGACCCGATCCTGCCGATCGAGGCCGGCTGGCGGTTCGCCCGCGCCATCGGCGCCGACATCGACCACGTGATCAAGGGCGTCGGGCACTACCTGCAGGAGGACGCAGGGAATCAGGTGGGTCGCATGATCGCGAGCTGGCTCAAGCGACAGGGGCCGTCCACGCGATGACCGAGGCGATCCGCACACCTGACGAGCTGCTCGCCGAGCTCCCCGACTTCCCGTTCGCCTCGGCGTATCGGGACTTCGACGGGCTGCGTCTGGCCCACCTCGACGTCGGCGAGGGCCCACCGGTCGTGTTCCTGCACGGCGAGCCGACCTGGTCGTTCCTGTGGCGCAACGTCATCCCACCCGTCCGGGACGCAGGCTACCGCTGCATCGCCCCCGACCTGCCGGGATTCGGGCGCTCCGACAAGCCGGTCGACATCGGCTGGTACACCTACGACCGGCACACCGCCAGCGTGGCCGCGTTGGTGGAGGAGCTCGACCTCCGCGGCGTCACCGTGGTCGTCCACGACTGGGGCGGCCCGATCGGGCTGCGGGTCGCCGTCGAGCAGCCGGACCGGATCGACCGCATCGTCGTGCTCGACACCGGCCTGTTCACCGGCCACCAGCGCATGAACGACGCCTGGATGACTTTCAGGGCGTTCGTGGAGCGAACCGAGGACCTGCCGGTCGGGCTGCTCGTGCGCCGCGCGTGCGCCCGCGACCCGGGCGACGAGGTGATCCGGGCCTACGACGCGCCGTACCCGAACCCGGCCTCCAAAGCCGGCGCTCGAGCGTTCCCTTTGATTCTGCCGCTGACACCCGATGCGCCCGGCGCCGCTGAGTGCAGCCGCGTACTCGACGCGCTACGCGCCGACCGCCGTCCCAAGCTGTTCCTATGGGCCGAGCTCGATCCGGTCATCCCGCTCGAGACCGGCCATCGGTTCGCCGCCGCGCTCGGCGGCGAGGTCGACCACGTGATTGGCGGGGCCTCCCACTTCCTCCAGGAAGACGCCGGCCCCGAGATCGGACGCCTGATCGCCGAGTGGCTGGTACCGCGCCCCTGACCGCGGCGCCTTAGGCCGCCTCGCGCTCCTCGGTCGGCGCGGAGCCGTTGATCATCTGCTCCATGCGGGCGTCGTAAGCCGCGCGCGCGCCATGGTCGGCGGCGAGCATCAGCTGGTCGGCCTTCGTCATGCGGACG
This sequence comes from Solirubrobacteraceae bacterium, assembly GCA_036513815.1. GTDB lineage: Bacteria > Actinomycetota > Thermoleophilia > Solirubrobacterales > Solirubrobacteraceae > Palsa-465. The sequence goes on along the minus strand of DATBYI010000377.1, from coordinate 1,466 downwards.
ATCGCGTCGGCGACACGGCGCGGCAGGAGCCCCTGCATCCGGGTGAGCATCCCGACGGACCGCGGCACGAAGAGCTCGAATTTGCCGGTCTGGAGCAGCTCGACGATCGTGTTCGCGACGTCCTCGGGCTCGGGGGTCTTCAAGCCCCGTGCCGCCGACACGCCCGAATAGAGCTCCGTGTTGACGCCGATCGGGAGCACCTGGTGCATCTCGATCCCCGTCCCGCGGAGCTCCGAGCGCAGCGCCTCGGTCAACCCGACCACCGCGTGCTTGGTGGCGCAGTAGGTGGCGACGCCCGGGAAGCCGCCCTTGCCGGCGATCGACGCGAGCTGGACGATGTGGCCGCGGCCACGCGGCGTGAAGCGCTCGATCGCGAGCTTGGAGCCGAGGATCACACCGTTGATGTTGATCTCGACCAGCCGCGCGTGCGCGGCGTCGGTCTCGTCGATGAATGGCCCGATCGGCATGATCCCCGCGTTGTTGACGAGCACGTCGAGCGGGCCCAGTTGGCGTTCAACCTCATCCAGGAAGGCCGTGAAGCTCGCACGGTCGGTCACGTCGAGCGGCAGCCCGATCGTTCCGGCGCCGAGCTCGGATGCGGTCTGCTCGGCGAGCGGCGCATCGATGTCGCCGATGCCCACGCGCGCGCCCTGCGCGATCAGTGCGGCCGCGGTGGCGCGGCCGATCCCCCGAGCTCCCCCGGTGATCGCGACCACCTGCCCATTGAGCGATCGCAGTGTTTTTGCCATGACAACAGTCCTCCTCGTGGTCTAATCCGCGCCGGTTCGCGCTCTCGGGCGGCAGCATCCCGTTTTCCGGGACGGTACCGACCTCGACGCACTCCCGCGCTCCTGGCTGGCCAGCCAGTTTAACGGCGCCGGTATCCTGAAACGGATGGCGCACTTCCGTTTCGACGGCCACCGGCTCGACTACACGGTGCATGGCGAGGGCTCCCGGACGACGGTGCTGCTGCCGGGCCTCCTGCTCTCGCAGAAGATGCAGACGCCCCTGGCCGGCGACCTGGCCGCCCACGGCAACCGCGTCGTCACGCTCGACTTCCTCGGCCACGGCGCCTCGGACCGGCCCAACGAGATGGGGTGCTACTCGATGCCCGCGTTCGCTCGCCAGACGGTGGCGCTCCTCGACCATCTCGAACTCGAGCAGGCGATCGTCGGCGGGACTTCGCTCGGCGCCAACGTCACGCTCGAGGTGGCCGCCCTGGCACCCGAACGGCTGCGCGGCATGATCATCGAGATGCCGGTGCTCGACAGGGCGATCCCGGCCTGCGCGGTCGCCTTCACGCCGCTGCTGTTCGCGCTGACCCATGCCGAGCCCGCGATGAAGGGCCTCGCGCTCGCCGCCCGGCGCGTACCCCGCCAGGTGGTCCCGTTCGTGGCCGAGCTGGTCCTCGACTGGTTCGCGCAGGAGCCCGGGCCGAGCGGCGCCGTCCTTCAGGGCATCCTGTT